>NZ_JBFUBU010000062.1:0-23028 GCF_056405595.1 Polaromonas sp. P1_G1 | reverse complement strand
CGTCGGACGAGGCTTTGTCGTCGTCCCGGCCCCAGCGCGGATCATTGAGGTTGAACATGCCTTGGGCGCGATGCCTGAGCCGGCCTGGCAAGGTCGTCAAAGTCTGCAGCACGGGGTTCAGATTCATGGGATCAAACTCACTTTTTTTCATTACACCGACATTGTGCCTAATGAATTCGCCATATCAGGCAAGGTCCTCGGCAGTCTGGGGGATTTCCTCGGCCGGCGGGTTGGCCGCATAGCCGGCCAGCAAGGCCCGCAGAAGCGGCAGGCCCTCGCCTGTCTGGGCGCTCACGAACACCCGTTCAACGCTGCGGCTGGAGCCCTCAAACGCGTCCCTGAGTTCGAACATGTCCTGCAGGTGCAGGGGGAAGTTGTTCTTTTCAATGGCATCCAGCTTGTTGAACACCAATATTTGCGGCACATCGGCGGCGCCGATCTCCGAAAGCACGCGCTGCACCTGTTCGATCTGCTCAAGGTAGTCGGGGTTGGCACCGTCCACCACGTGCAGCAGCAGGTCGGCGTCGGCCGCCTCCTGCAGGGTCGCGGCGAAGGCGTCTATCAGGCCGTGCGGCAGGTCGCGGATAAAACCGACGGTGTCCGAGAGCGACACCGAACGCCCGGCATCGCCCAGGTAAAGCTGCCGCGTGGTGGTGTCCAGCGTGGCGAACAGCTGGTCGGCCGCATAGGCGCGCGCCTTGACCAGCGCGTTGAAGAGCGTGGACTTGCCCGCGTTGGTGTAACCCACCAGGGAAATCGTGAAGGAATTACGGCGCTCACGCTGCTTGCGCTGGGTCTGCCGCTGCTTCTTGACCTTGGCCAGGCGATCCTTGGTGCGTTTGATGGCGTCGCCGATCATGCGTTTGTCGAGCTCGATCTGCTTTTCACCGGGGCCGCCGCGCACGCCGGCGCCGCCGGTCTGCCGCTCCAGGTGGGACCAGCGCCGCACCAGGCGCGTGGACATGTATTGCAGCCGGGCCAACTCCACCTGCAGCTTGCCCTCGTGGCTGCGCGCGCGCTGGGCGAAAATTTCAAGGATCAGCAGGGTCCGGTCGTTGACCGGCATGTCCAGGTGGCGCTCCAGATTGCGCTGTTGCGCCGGGCTCAAGGACTGGTCGAACAGCACTTCGGTGGCGCCGGTGTCCAGCGCCATCAGCTTGATTTCGTCGGCCTTGCCGCTACCGATGAAGAGCGCGGCGTCGGGCGCTTTGCGCTTGCAGGTGACGCGCGCAACCGGCTGCAGGCCCGCTGTTTGCGCGAGCAAACCCAGTTCCTGCAGGCCAGCATCAAAGTTCGGGTACCCGAGATCCACCCCGACAAGAAGCACAAGGGGTTTCGGGTTCACCGGAGCATCGGACGAACTCAGCTGGCGGGGCTTTCTTCAGACTCGCTGGTCGCGAAATTCACCGCGCGGCCCGGAACGATGGTGGAGATCGCATGCTTGTAGACCATCTGGGTCACAGTGTTGCGAAGCAGGACCACGTATTGATCGAAGGATTCGATCTGGCCTTGCAATTTGATCCCGTTGACGAGATAGATGGATACAGGAACATGCTCGCGACGCAAGGTGTTGAGAAATGGATCCTGCAAGAGCTGGCCTTTGTTATTGCTCACGATATTTTCCGTGTTCAAAAGTTAATAGAACCTGACCTTACCACAGGGCGTGGGCCCGGCCATGTAGTCCTAGGCCGATTCCTTGTCCTTAAAGGGGTTGTGCGAGCTTTTCATCTGGATCCGCAGGGGCGTGCCGACCAGGTCGAACTCCTTGCGGAAGCGCCCTTCGAGGTAGCGTTTGTACGACTCGGTGACGTGCTCCAGCGAATTGCCGTGGATGATGATGATGGGCGGGTTCATGCCGCCTTGGTGGGCGTAACGCAGCTTGGGGCGGGACACGCCGGCGCGCTGGGGCTGCTGGAATTGCACCGCCTCGAGCAGCAGCCGGGTCAGCACCGGGGTGGACATCTTGCGGTTGGCCGAGGCATGGGCCTGCACGATGGACTTCCAGACCGGGCCCAGACCCTGGCGCTTGATGGCCGAAATCGGATGGATGGAGGCGAACTTGAGGAAGCCCAGCCGGGTTTCGATGGAACGCTCCAGCAGTTCGCGCTGGTAGGAGTCCACCGCATCCGATTTGTTGACGGCCAGGACCACCGAACGCCCGCTTTCCAGGATGTAGCCGGCGATGTGGGCATCCTGGTCGGTCACGCCCTGGGTGGCGTCCAGCAGCAAGAGCACCACATTGGCGTTTTCAATGGCCTGCAGGGTCTTGACGACGGAAAACTTCTCGATGGCCTCGAAAACCTTGCCTTTGCGGCGCAGCCCGGCGGTGTCGATGAGCTCAAACTTTTGCCCGGCGCGTTCGAAAGGCACCGAAATGGCGTCCCGGGTCGTGCCGGGCAGGTCGAAGGCCACCAGGCGCTCTTCGCCCAGCCAGGTGTTGATCAGCGTGGATTTCCCGACATTCGGGCGTCCGGCCACAGCCAGGCGGATGACGGAGGGATCCTGAGGCTCGGCTTCTTCTTCCGGGTCGGGCAGGTTGAGCGGCGCCAGCGCCATGTCGACCAGCGAACGCATGCCCTGGCCGTGCGAGGCGGAAACCGGCAGCACCTCGCCCAGGCCCAGCTCGAAGAACTCGGACAGCTGCACGCCTTCGGTCATGCCCTCGGCCTTGTTGGCCGTCAGCACCGTGGGCTTGCCCAGTTTGCGCAGGTATTTGGCGATGTCGTGGTCCTGCGCGCTGATGCCGGCGCGGGCATCGACCACAAACACCACCACGTCGGCCTCGGCGACCGCCTGCCGGGTCTGCTTGGCCATTTCCTTGTAGATGCCGGAGGCCGCGTCGGGCTCAAAGCCGCCGGTGTCGATCACGATGTATTCGTGGGGACCCAGCTTGCCGTTACCGTAATGACGATCCCGCGTCAGGCCGGCAAAGTCGGCCACGATCGCATCCCGCGTCTTGGTCAGCCGGTTGAAAAGCGTCGACTTGCCCACGTTGGGGCGGCCGACTAGCGCAATGACAGGTTTCATCAATCAGTTTCAGGCGGGGCCCAAGGCCCTTTATTGGGGCTGGAAGCCGTAAATGCCGCCGCCCTGGGTGACGGCAATCAGCGTATTGCCGACCAGCACGGGGGTGGCCGCGATGGCGGTGCCGTCGGTGGGCAGGCGGTTGAGCAGGGAGCCGTCTTCACGCGACAGCAGGTGCACAAAACCCGAGAAGTCGCCGATGGCGATGGAACGCCCCACCACCACCGGCGCGGTCAGGCTGCGGTAACGCAGGCGGTCCGTGGTCCAGGCACGTTCGCCGTCGGTGCGGCGCCAGGCAATCACGTTGCCGTCGGCTTCGGTGCCGAACACAAAGCGGTCGTCACCGTCCAGGCCCTGCACGCCGTTGGCGGGCTTGGTCCAGAGCAGGTTGCCGCGCGCGGCGTTGACGCAGCCGACGCTGGCCTGGAAAGCCCGCGCGCACACGACGTCGCCCTGCCGGCTGACGCGCCCGACCAGGTCGACCAGGCGTTCCACGTCATTGATGCCGCGCGGCGTCGCAATGGGAGCTTCCCAGCGGATGCTGCCGTTGGAAGGGTTCAGGCCGGCCAGGCGGCCGGCCAGGCCTACCACCAGGGTGTCGCCGACAGCCAGCATCACGCCGGACTGGCGCAGGATCAGGGGTTCGTTGGGGCGCTGCTGGGCCCAGAGCTTGCGCCCTGTCTGCCCGTCGAAGGCGGTAACCGAACGGTCCGCGGCCAGCACAAACACGCGCTCGCCGGCCACAAAAGGCGCGGTGAAAGCCTGGGCGCCCAGCTTCTGGCGCCACAGCTCGCGGCCGCCCTGCAAGGCGACGATTTCATTGGCTTTGGTCACCACGGCCACGACTTTGCCGTCATTGCCGGCGCCCGCGGCCAGCGGTGTGTTCAGCGCAAGGCGCCAGACATCGCGGCCGGTCTGGGCGTCCAGCAGGGCCACGGTGCCATCGCCGCTGGCCACCGCCACGCTGTTGCCGGAAACTCCGGTCTGCAACGGGAAATTCACCTGGCCGACGCGCGTGGTCCAGGTCTGTCGGGCGGCCACCAAGGCCGTCACGGGCTGGAGCTCAGCGGGCTGGGGCTTGGCAGGGCCGCTGCCGAACATCGAGCATCCGCCCAAGGCGGCCACCAGCAGGATGAGGGCCGGTGTGCGCACGGCCTGGGCCAGGGGCCGGAAAGACGAATGGATCATTTCTTCACCTCGGGATTCGATGCGGGGGTTTCGGATTTGGCCTTGGCTGCCGGGTCTACGCCCAGCGCGTTGAGTTTGACTTCCACGAGGCGGCGGTACTCGGCGCGCTCGTCGAGGTCTTTGTAGGCCTTTTCGTATTCCGCCCTGGCTTCGGCTTTTTTGCCCTGGGCGGCGAGGATGTCGCCGCGGCGGTCGGCGGCCAGCGCCGTGAAACCCTTGGGGAAAGCGCCCGAAACCTGCTGGAGCGCCTCGTCGTAGGCCTTCTTTTCGAGCAACAGGCCCGCCAGGCGCAGGCGCGCGATGGCCTGGTAACCCTCGTCGGAGGCTTTTTCGGCGACCCAGTTCAGGGCGGCACGCGAAGAGTCGACGTTGCCCTTGTCGTAATAAGCCCGGGCGGCCAGCAAACCGGCCTGCTGGGCATAAGCCGTGCTGCTGAAACGCTCTTTCATATCCGCCAGGGAGCGGTCGATCCGGGTCGCGTCGCCCGACTGCACGGAGCGCTCGACTTCTTCGTACATGACCGCGGCCTGCGCCGCCTTGGTGCGCTCCCAGTACTGGTAGCCGGTCCAGGCCGCGAAAACGCCCAGCACCACAATCAGCGTCCAGGTGATCCTGTCACCGTACTGCTTCCAGAAGTGCTTGAGTTCGTCAAGCTGTTCCTGTTCTTCCAAATCGAGATGTTTTGCCATAAAAGTCTTCTTGTGCGGCCCGGTGACGGCGCGGATTGAGTTGGGGTGATTGTAGAGGCCCGAGGACATGCGCCCGCCGGCGCGTCCCGGTGTTCAGCCGCGCAAGGTGTCGGCCCAGGCCGCCACATCGGCCAGCGGCTGGAGCACCTGGGCTTGCAAGGCCTGGTCTTTTTCGCCGCGCAGATGTTTGACGGCCACGTGGCCCTGGGCGAGCTCGTCCGCGCCGAAAATCAGCGCATAGCGCGCGCCGCTGGCGTCGGCCTTCTTGAACTGGGATTTCATGCTGCCCATGCCCTCCCCCGTGCCGCCGTGCATCTGCACCTTGATACCAGCGCCGCGCAGGGCTTCGCAGGCTGCCATGGCGGCGGGCAAGGCCTCGGCCGACGGCAGGATGGCGTAGGCGTCGGGCGCGTTTTCGGGCGGCAGCACGCCGACTGCTTCGAGCAGCAGCAGCATGCGCTCCACGCCCATGCCCCAGCCGACCGCCGGCGTCGGCTTGCCGCCCAACTGCTCAAACAGGCCGTCGTAGCGGCCGCCGCCGCAGACCGTGCCCTGCGAGCCGAGCTTGTCGGTGATCCATTCGAACACGGTGAGGTTGTAGTAGTCCATGCCGCGCACCAGGCGCGGGTTGATGCGGTAGGCCACGCCGGCGGCGTCAAGCACCGCGCGCACTGCGTTCAGGTGCGCGAGCGAGGCTTCGCCAAGGAAGTCCATCAGTTGCGGCGCCGCCTCGACGATAGCCTGCATGGCGGGATTCTTGGTGTCGAGGATGCGTAGCGGGTTGCTGTGCAGCCGGCGCCTTGCGTCCTCGTCCAGCACCTCGGCATGCGCCTCGAAGTGGGCGATAAGGGCGGCGCGGTGCGCCATGCGCTCGCCGGGCTGGCCCAGGCTGTTGAGTTCGAGCCGCACGTGCTCCATGGGAATGCCCAGGTCGCGCAGCAGCGCGCGGCACATCAGGATCTGCTCGGCATCCACGTCGGGCCCGGCAAAGCCCAGGGCTTCGACGTCGATCTGGTGGAACTGGCGGTAGCGCCCCTTCTGCGGCCGCTCGTGGCGGAACAGCGTCACCGCGGACCAGACCCGCATGGGTCCGTTGTACAGCGCGTTGTGCTCGACCATGGCGCGCACGATGCCGGCGGTGGCCTCGGGGCGCAGCGTGAGCTTGTCGCCGTTCATGGCGTCCACGAAGGAGTACATCTCTTTTTCGACGATGTCGGTGACCTCGCCGAGGCCGCGCACGAACAGCGCCGTCGGCTCGACGATGGGCGTGCGCACGTTGGCGTAGGCATAACGCGCCATCAGCGCGCGCACCTTGGCCTCGAACCATTCCCAGCGCGCCGATTCGGGCGGCAGGATGTCGTTCATGCCCTTGACGGCGGTGAGCTTTTCCGCCTTCGCCAAAGCGGGCTTCTCTGCCGTCGTGGCAGCTATTGTTTTTTCAACCATGGATGTCAGGCGGTTTCAGCGACAGCGTGCGCGCCAAAACGTTTTTCAATGTAGTTTTCAACGATGACCTGGAACTCTTGCGCGATGTTGTCGCCGCGCAGGGTCAGTTTTTTCTCGCCGTCGATGAACACCGGCGCGGCCGGTGCCTCGCCGGAGCCGGGCAGACTGATGCCGATGTCGGCATGCTTGCTTTCGCCCGGGCCGTTGACGATGCAACCCATCACGGCGACCTTGAGGCCTTCGACACCCGGGTACTGCTTGCGCCAGACGGGCATCTGGGCACGCAGGAAGTCGTCAATCTGCTTGGCCAGTTCCTGGAAGGTGGTGCTGGTGGTGCGGCCGCATCCCGGGCAGGCCGTCACGCTGGGGACAAATGTCCGCAGGCCCAGCGCCTGGAGGATTTCGGAGGCGATCACGACTTCCTGGGTGCGGGCTTCGCCCGGTTGCGGGGTCAGGGAGACGCGTATGGTGTCGCCCACGCCCTCCTGCAACAGGATAGCCAGCGCCGTGGCCGAGGCCACCGTGCCTTTGGTGCCCATGCCGGCTTCGGTCAGGCCCAGGTGCAGCGCGTGGTCGGTGCGCCGGGCCAGCTCGCGGTAGACCGAGATCAGGTCCTGCACGCCGCTGACTTTGCAGGACAGGATGATCTGATTGCGGGCCATGCCCATTTCCTCGGCGCGCTGGGCCGAGTCCACCGCGGAAGTGATCAAGGCCTCGTACATCACCTGGCGCGCGTCCCAGGGCACCGAGCGCTTGCTGTTTTCGTCCATCAGGCTGGCCAGCAATTCCTGGTCCAGGCTGCCCCAGTTCACGCCGATGCGCACGACCTTGTTCCAGCGCATGGCGACTTCGATCATCTGGCCGAACTGGCGGTCGCGCTTGTCGCCCTTGCCGACGTTGCCGGGATTGATGCGGTATTTGGACAAGGCCTGCGCGCAGTCCGGATAGTCGGTAAGCAGCCGATGGCCGTTGTAGTGGAAATCGCCGATCAGAGGCACGTCGACACCCATGCGGTCCAGCTGTTCGCGCACGTAAGGCACGGCCTGGGCGGCTTCCGGCGTGTTGACCGTGATGCGGACCATCTCGGAGCCCGCCAGTGCGAGTTCCTTGACCTGGATGGCGGTGCCTATGGCGTCCACTGTGTCGGTGTTGGTCATGGATTGCACGCGTACAGGCGCGTCGCCGCCCACGGTGACGATGCGCGAACCCCAGGCGACCTGCGCCTGGAGGGAGCGCCGCGCCTTGGGAAAGGCGGACTCGATGGGAAGGCAGGCCTGCAGCACTATTTCACCTCGAAGCGGGCAACGTTGTCCCTGGCGACCGCGTTCAGGTCAAAGGCCTGCCCGCGCACCTGCACCTGCGTAAGGTCGGCCTTGCCGACCACGGCGGCCAGCGGCAATACGCCGGACGCGCCGGCGACCTCACCGGCCGTCAGGGTGCGACGCAGCACGACCGTGCCCTTGGCGTCGGTCACTTCCACCCAGGACTCGCCTTTGGCGCGGAAAGTCACGATGCCCGCGGGCATTGCCTGCGAGGCGGCAGCCACAGGCGCCGGTGCGGCGGGTGCGACGACAGCCGGCGCGGGAGCGGCGACGGCGGCTGGCGGCGTGGGGCTGAGCACCGCCGGAGGCAGCGTCGAGAGGGACAAGGGAACCGTCGTCGAGACGCCGCCCGCACTGGCAGCGGCAACAGGCGGGTTGGCCTGTTCGGCCGGCTTGGCGATGTCGGCCAGGCCCGGGCCGGCGATGGCCACCGGCAGCGGCTTTCCGGCGTCGGCGCCCGGCGGCATGGTGGTGTCGGCGGCTTCCGTCTTGCTGCCGTCGTGCTTGACGGCCGGCAGGAAAATCAGGACCAGGGCGCCGAGTAGCAGGAGCAGCCCCGCCAGTACAGCCGGCCTGGAAACCTGGGTCCAGATCGACGGCCCAGGGCCCTCGCCCGGTGAGCGGAACGGGGCGTTGATGCCCGCGCCCTGGTAAGTCAGCTTGGGTGCGCTGGTCTGGGGCAAAAGGCCCAGCACCGGGGCGGCGTCGAGTTTCAGGGTGCGGCACACGCTGGAGGCCAGCGCGCGCACAAAAACGGCATCGGGCAGCAGGTCGAAGCGGTCTTGCTCCAGCGCTTCGAGTTTTTTCACGGGCACCTTGAGTGACACCGCCAGCGCGGCAATGTGCATACCCGCCGCCTCCCGGGCCTGGCGAAGCAGGCCGCCCGCCGTCGCATCTGGCGCCGGCATGCCGCTGTGGCTGAAACCGGCAGGCGCCGCCTCACCCCCGAACTGCCCCGCTGGTGTCAGGTCAAGCTCACTCATTGAAAGAGCCCTTTTCATAGGCAGCCGCTTCGCGGGACTGCGCAAACCGCTTTTTCAGCTGGTCGCCCAGTTGCACTACCGACTCCCGGTTGTTCAGCTTGCGCTCGGTCTTGATGCCCAGCCACAGGCTTTCGGCGTTGGCCAGGTCGCTGTTGTTGATGCGGCGGATGTAAAACTGGGCGCGTGTCAGTTCACCGCGCTCATACAAAAGATGGGCCAGGTTGTAGCCGGTCACGGGATTGCCCGCGTCCAGCTCGTAGGACTGCATGAGGCTTTGCTCGGCCTCAGCGCGCTGCCCGGCACGCATCTGGCAGACCCCTTGCGTCATCAGCGTCTTGGCTCTGCCGCCATAGGTGGGATTGGACATCGCCTGGCCGAAAAAGCGCATCGCGTCGGTGAAACGCGACTGCTGGCACATCAGCCAGCCGTAGTTGTGGGCCACGTCCGCGTCGCGCGGATTCAGCGCCAGCGCGCGGCGAAAGCTGTCCTCAGCCATTGGAATGTCGTTGAGGCGCATGTACACCAGGCCGCGCAGGTTGTAGGCATCGCCGAAGCTCGGGTCGGCCAATAGCGACTGCTTGATTTCATCGAGCGCCACATTGGTCTGGCCTTGTTCGAAGTAGCCCGAGGCCAGCTCAAGCCGCAGCCGCGCGCGCCGGCGCCCGTCGGGCTCGTCCGATTCGGTGACGATGTCGCTGCGGCCACCGGTGGCCCCGGCAGCGCCGGGGGCGCCCGGCTGGCCGGCGCATCCCGCCAGCATCACGACAAGCCAGCACACCGGCAACCAGATCACATTGGAGAGAAACCTCATACACCCATCCCCTTGGCCACAACGACTTTAATTCCCCCGAGCATACCTTGCCGCTGGGCGGCCATGCGCTGGTCCACACCCGTGCGGTCCTGCACATCGCCCGCGAGCTGCCCGCAGGCCGCGTCAATGTCATCTCCGCGGGTTTTGCGCACGGTGGTCACGATGCCCGCATCCATCAGGATTTTTGCAAATGCGCTGACTTGCGGCATGTCGGAACGCTTCAGGCCGGAGGCCGGGAACGGGTTGAAGGGAATCAGGTTGAATTTGCAGGACAGGCCGCGCGCCGCGTGGGCCTGGACCAGCGACACCAGCTGGCGCGCGTGTTCGGGCTGGTCGTTCACGCCATCGAGCATGCAATATTCGAAGGTGATGAAATCACGGGGCGCCGAGGCCTGGTAACGGGTGCAGGCCTCCAGCAATTCCGCAATGGGGTATTTTTTGTTCAACGGCACCAGGTTGTCGCGCAGCGCGTCTTCCGGCGCATGCAGCGAGACGGCCAGGGCCACCGGGCAGTCCTTGGCAAGCCGGTCAATCATGGGCACCACGCCCGAAGTGGACACCGTCACCCGGCGTCGCGACAGGCCGTAGCCGTGGTCGTCCAGCATGACCTTGAGCGCGGGAAGCAGCTGCGAGTAGTTTTGCAGAGGCTCGCCCATGCCCATCATGACGACGTTGGAAATCACCCGCTCCTCGCGGCCCAGGTGCTGGCGCAGGAAGTGTTCGGCAAACCACAGTTGGGAGATGATTTCCCCGGTGGTCAGGTTGCGGCTGAAGCCCTGATGGCCTGTCGAGCAGAAACGGCAGCCGACGGCGCAGCCGGCCTGCGAGGAAATACACAGGGTTCCGCGGTCGGTTTCGGGAATGAAAACGGTTTCAATGACATCGCCGGCGCCGACGTCGAACAGCCATTTGATGGTGCCGTCGGCGGAGTCGTGGCGGGAGACAACTTTGGGGCCCTCGATATGGGCCGACTCGGGGAGCTTTTCGCGCAGGGACTTCGCGAGGTCCGTCATCTGCGTGAAATCGGTCGCCCCCTTCTGGTGGATCCAGCGAAAGAGCTGCGTGGCGCGAAAGCGCTTTTCACCGAGCCGCTCGCAGAAGGCGGCCAAACCATCCAGATCAAAATCAAGAAGGTTGGCCGTCATCGCAGCAGGCAGCCGGCTGAACCGCCCCAAGCAAGCGACGGCCCTGGAAAGGGGTAGCAAGGCATGGGGTCGGACATGGTTTAACGCGAGTAGACGTTCATGCCGGGGAAAAAGAAGGCGATTTCCACCTTGGCGGTTTCCGCGGCATCGGAACCGTGCACGGCATTGGCGTCAATGCTGTCGGCGAAGTCGGCGCGAATGGTGCCGGCGGCGGCCTTCTTCGGGTCGGTGGCGCCCATCAGGTCGCGGTTTTTCAGGATGGCGCCTTCGCCTTCCAGCGCCTGGATCATCACCGGGCCGGAAATCATGAAGGAAACCAGGTCCTTGAAGAAAGGACGCTCTTTGTGCACGGCGTAGAAAGCCTCGGCTTCGCCTTGCGACAGGTGAGCCATACGGGCAGCCACGACCTTCAGGCCGGCGGCTTCAAAACGCGCGTAGATCTGGCCGATCACGTTTTTGGCCACTGCGTCGGGTTTGATGATGGAGAGAGTGCGTTCGATTGCCATGAGAGTTCCTTAACTTGAATTTTTTGGATTTTTAAATTATTCAAAAATTGAATAAAGCCCATGATTTTAACCTGTGGGCTCTGCGGTTCAGATCAACCCTGTGATCCGGAGTGCTTCTACAGAATGCTCAGCGGTTTCCGCCACGGTTTCCACCGCCGCGATTGCCGCCACCGCGGTTTCCACCACCACCGCCGCCGCCACGGCGCTGGCCGCCGGCATTGTTGCCGCCACCCATGCCCGAGCCGCCGCGGCGCTGTTGCCCCTGGCCCTGGCCCTGACGTTGCCGCGTGAAAGTGTCCGCGCCGATGTAACCAAACGAGGTTTTCATGGGATCGGGCTGGGCGCCACCGGGAAGCTTGTCGCCGCGATCGCCGCGGTCCCCGCGGTCGTCACGCCGTTTTTGCCCCTGCATGCCGTTGCCGGGAGGCGGCCCGCTGCGGGGACCGGGGCCGGCATTGCCGCCCTGCCCCCGGCTTTTTCCGCCACGGCGCCGGTTGCCACGCGGCGCGGAATCGTTGCGCGGAAGCGGCGGCTGTGAGTCATCGGGCTCCTGCTCGGCGCCGTCTTGCGGCGCGGCATTGGAGGCGTTCACATCGGCCGGCGGCGCCGCAAAGCGGTCACGCCCACCGCGCGGCCGCTCATTTCTGCGCGGGCCACGCCCCTGGCGCGCCTCGCCACCTTCGCCGCCGGGCGCACCCGCTTGCGGGCCTCCAGTGGCCGCGCGCGGGTCGGCGCGGGATTCGGAACGCGTCAGCGCACTGGTCAGGGCCCAGATGTCGCGCTCGTCGAGTTCGACAAACGCACCGCGCTTAAGGCCGCGCGGCAACACCATGGCGCCGTAGCGGATGCGGATCAGACGGCTGACGGCGTGGCCGACCGCCTCAAACATGCGCCGCACTTCGCGGTTTCGCCCCTCGGAGATGGTGACGCGGTACCAGCAATTGGCGCCCTCGCCGCCGCCGGCTTCGATGGAGCTGAACTGGGCCACACCGTCATCCAGGGTCACGCCTTCGAGCAGGCGTTTTTTCTCTTCATTGTTCAGGGCGCCCAGCACGCGGACCGCGTACTCGCGTTCCAGGCCGAAGCGCGGGTGCATCAGCTTGTTGGCCAGTTCACCGGAGCTGGTCAACAGCAGCAGGCCTTCGGTGTTCAGGTCGAGGCGACCCACCGACTGCCATTTACCCTGGAACAGCTTGGGCAGGCGCCGGAAAACCGTCGGGCGGTTCTGCGGGTCGTCGTGCGTGACGACTTCACCCGTGGGCTTGTGATAGGCGATCACGCGCGGCGGCGGCGGATCTATGCGCACCCGGATCGGCTTGCCGTTGACCTTGACCGTGTCGCCGAACTGGATGCGCTGCCCGATGTGGGCCGGCTCGGCATTGACCGAGATCCGCCCTTCGAGGATCAGTTGCTCCATCTCCAGGCGTGAGCCCAGGCCGGCCTGGGCCAGCACTTTGTGCAGCTTGGGGGTTTCGGGTTGTGGCGACAGCACGCGCTTGGGCGGCGCGAGGGCAACGTCTTCCTCGTCGGCGTCAAACTGCCCCGTCACCACGTCTTCGAACCGTATCGCCCCGACGGCGGGAGCGGCGTTGCGGCCCCGGGCGGGCCGCGGCGGCCGCACCGTGTCGGCTTGCGCCGGTGTGATCACCTCGGTAGCCTCCTGCACAAGCGGYTCCTGGGCCAGCGTCTTGGTCTGGTCTTCACCAGCGGGCACGTCCACGGGTTCGGAGGCGGGGGGATCTTGTTGGGTCATTTTTTACATTCGTGCGGGGAAATCGCCGTCGGCCTGGTCGGAAGGTTCGGAGTCACCGTCCTCGGTGGACGGCGAAAGCGGGGCCTCGGCGAGTGCCTCCGCGAGTTCGGGCGTGTCAGCCGTCTCAGCGCTGCCGGTTGATTCGGGGGATTCCGGGGAGTCCGCCGATGCAGGATGTTCGCTTACGTCAATAAGCTCTTCAGCGGGAGCGGCGTCCTGCGCGGCAAGTTCCAGCCCCTGCAATTGCGGCGCACCATCCACCAAGCCGGCCATGCCGAATTCGATCTGCTCGAGCATCGCGACCGGCGTGGAAGTGTTGCTGTCCATGACCGGAAGCTGGTCCAGCGACTCGACACCCAGGTCGTCGAGGAACTGCCGGGTGGTCGCGTACAGCGCGGGCCGTCCCACGGTCTCCCGGTGGCCTATGACCTCCACCCAACCGCGGTCTTCGAGCTGCTTGAGGATCATGCTGTTGATCGTCACGCCGCGAATGTCTTCCATGTCGCCGCGCGTCACGGGCTGGCGGTAGGCAATGATGGCCAGCGTTTCCAGCGTGGCCCGGCTGTAGCGCGGCGGTTTTTCAGGATGCAGCCGGTCCAGGTATTCGCGCATCTGGGGCCGGCTCTGAAAACGCCAGCCGGTCGCGACATGCACAAGTTCGACGCCTCGGCCCGACCAGTCGTTCTGCAACTCTTCAAGCACCAGCTTGAGGCTGTCGGCTGTCAGTACCCCGTTGAACAGGACACCCATTTCACGCAGTGGCAGCGGTTGCTGCGCGCAAATAAGTGCTGTTTCGAGGACGCGCTTTGCATCCGTCGTATTCATGATTGTGGTCGTTCCGAAAAAGGGCGGAAAAAAAGGCCGGGAAAACGTGGGTTCGGCGCTAGTTCGCGCATGCATCCATGCGCAATCTCCCGTCAGGAGCCATGGTGCAGGTAGCTGGAAACTACTGAATTTGATTGTATATCAGCCCCAAACCGTCCACGGCGGCCTGGAGGTCGGCGGGAAGCCCGGACCTGAACTCCATGGCCTCGCCGGTCACCGGGTGTTCAAAGGCCAGTCGGCAGGCGTGCAGGCCCTGGCGGCCCAGCCCAGCCGCGGGCGCCCCACCATAGAGTTCGTCGGACACCAGCGGATGACCGAGAAACGCCATATGGACCCGGATCTGGTGGGTGCGCCCCGTGTGCAGCTTGCACCGCACCAGGCAGTGCTTGCCGGCGGTTTGCAGCAGCGAGACGACCGTGGAGGCGGTCTTGCCGGCGTTTTTCTCCAGATCCACCACCGCCATGCGCAGCCGGTTGCGCGGGTCGCGGCCTATGGGGGCGTCGACCTGGCGGGTCTTTGCGCCCTGCCAGGCGCCGTGGGCCAGGGCCACATACTCCCGGCTTACGTCGCGGGCGGCGATCAGGCCGACCAACTGGTCCATCACGGTGCGCTGGCGGGCGACCACCATCAGGCCGCTGGTGTCCTTGTCGAGGCGGTGGACGATGCCGGCGCGCGGCAGGAACACGGCCTGCGGGTCATGCGCCAGCAGGCCGTTGAGCAGGGTCCCGCTCCAGTTGCCGGGCGCCGGGTGCACCACCAGCCCCGCGGGCTTGTTGATCACCATCAGGTGAGCGTCTTCAAACACGATGTCCAGCGCCATGGCCTCGGGCTTGAAGGCCTGGCTTTGCGGCGTGGGGCGCAGTTCGATCAGCAGCTCATCGCCGGCCTTGACTTTGGCCGAGGCCTTGGTCGCCGGAACACCGCCCAGTTTGACCACACCGGCTTCAATGAGTTGCTGGAGATAAGTGCGCGAGAACTCGGGCACAATGGCAGCCAAAGCGCGGTCAAGCCGGCTGCCGTGACTCTCCGCGGGAACCATCACCTGTCGCAATTCCATCTCGGCCGTGGTATCCCCCTCCTCCTGGGCTTCGTCCGGGACGTTTTCGGGCGCAGCAGCGGCCGATATAATTAATTTGCTTTGTTCTGAATCAGTCATCAAGAAGGTCGATTGCAATGTTTTCCACCAAATTATCGGTTGTTCCCAATGCAATGCCGCTTTTTGCAGCCGTTTGCGCACTGTCCTTCGTGATCGCCGGTTGCTCCAGCACACCCGCCCCTGACAAGACGGCCTCCTGGAGCCCCAACAAGATCTACGCCGAGGCCAAGGACGAAGCGAACTCGGGGGCCTACGACAAGGCCATTCCCCTGTACGAAAAACTCGAAGGCCGCGCGGCGGGCACGCCGCTGGCCCAGCAAGCCCAGCTCGAAAAAGCCTATGCCCAGTACAAAGGCGGCGAACAGCCCCAGGCCATCGCGACGCTGGACCGGTTCATGAAGCTGCACCCCGCCAGCCCTGCCTACGACTATGCGCTCTACCTCAAGGGCCTGGTGAACTTCAACGACAACCTGGGCATTTTTGGCTTCATCTCGCGCCAGGATCTCTCTGAACGCGACCAGAAAGCCGCCAAGGAATCGTTTGAATCATTCAGGGAACTGGTCACCCGTTTCCCCGAATCGAAGTACACCCCGGACGCCCGCCTGCGCATGAGTTACATCGTGAACTCGCTGGCGCAGTCCGAAGTGCACGTGGCGCGCTACTACTACTCGCGCGGCGCCTACGTGGCCGCCATCAATCGCGCGCAAAGTGCGATCGCCGACTATCGCGATGTGCCCGCCCTGGAAGAAGCCATCTACATCCTGTACAAATCCTACGATGCCCTGGGTATGGCCGAGCTGCGCGACGACACCCGCCGCATCATGGAGAAAAACTACCCCCAGAGCCACTTCATCACCAAGGGCTTCAAGTCTGTAGACAGTCCCTGGTACAAGTTCTGGTAAGCGCGTCCAGCCTGTCTGCCAGTTCCTGCTCTGATGCCAGGCGGCGCATGGGCGGCAGCGCCCTCAGCAGGCGCTTGCCATAGCCCATGGACGCCAGGCGGCTGTCACAGACTACCAGCACGCCTTCGTCACTCTCGCGGCGTATCAACCGGCCCGCGCCCTGCTTGAGCGCGACGGCCGCTTCGGGCAGAAAATAATCGTTGAACGCGCTGCGTCCCTGTGACTCCAGCAGTTTTGAGCGGGCTTCGGCCAGCGGATCGTTCGGCGGCGGGAACGGCAGCTTGTCGATGATGACCAGCTGCAGCGCGTCGCCGGGCACGTCAATGCCCTCCCAGAACGAAGCCGACGCCACCAGCACACAGCCCTTGCCGCCGTTGGCGTTGCCCTCGCGGAAGCGCTCGATCAGCACGCGCTTGGGCATGGCACCCTGCACCAGCACTTCCATGTCGGACGATTCCTGGAAAGCTTCCCTGAGCGCATCGCCGATGGTGCGCAAGGCCCGCAGCGTGGTGGTCAGCACCATGGTGCGGCCGCCCAGGCGTCGCGACCATCTGGCGGCGGATTCGGCCACCTTCACGGTGTGGGCGGGGTCGCCCGGTTTGGGAAAAGCCGGCGGCACATAGAGCGCCGCCTGGCGTTCATAGTCAAAAGGGCTGCCCACCCGCAAGATCTCGGCATCCTCCAGCCCGCAGGGCTGGGTGAACCAGCTGAGCTTGTCATCGTCGCCCAGGGTGGCTGAGGTGAATATCCAGGTTTTATCGGCGCCCGTCCCGCCGCCCAGCACCTTGCTCTTG
This sequence comes from Polaromonas sp. P1_G1, assembly GCF_056405595.1. Taxonomy (NCBI): domain Bacteria; kingdom Pseudomonadati; phylum Pseudomonadota; class Betaproteobacteria; order Burkholderiales; family Comamonadaceae; genus Polaromonas; species Polaromonas sp. P1_G1. Next base: position 6,544 of record NZ_JBFUBU010000062.1, on the reverse strand, counting down.
ACGGCCTTGGAAATATCCAGCGGGGACTCAACCAGCCGCAGCTGGGTGCCCACGTCGGCCCAACGCACACAGCCCGGTTCGCAAGCATGGACAAAGCGCCGGGCGCGTTCGGCCAGCTCGGCGGCGCGTTCATGCAAACGGACAAAATCGGGGGCGATCTCGCTGACGGTATCGAGGGCGGCGCAGGCCTGCTCGCAGGAAGCATGAACGGCTTGCAGCGCGCCGTTCCACTCGTCCGCATCCAGGCCTTCGGGGCATTCATCCACCCACCGGAGCTTGGTGCCGGGGTATTGCTTGCCGGCGCACAGCCGCAGCTCGCGCGCGGCATGCTCGACGGCGGACACGACCTCCTGCCAGTCGACCAGCCCGCGGGCCAGCTGCAGGCCGGTGGCCAGCATGTCCCTCGCGAAATCCAGCAGCTGTCCGGTCGTCAGGTTGGTGCCCAGGAACTGCACGCCGGTTTCGTTGAGCTGGTGCGCTTCATCGAAGATCGCGATGCGCACCGACGGCAGCAGTTCGGCCACACCGGACTCACGCACCGCCAGGTCGGCAAAAAACAGGTGATGGTTGATCACCACCACGTCGGCCGCCATGGCCTCCCTGCGGGCCAGGTTCACATGGCAGGCACGAAATCGCGGGCATGGGGCGCCCAGGCAGTTTTCACGCGTCGAAGTTACCAGCGGGATCATGGGGGAGCGTTCATCCAGCCCCGGCAGCTCGGCCAGGTCGCCGGTGCGTGTCACCTTGGACCACTCCTCGATCCTGGCCAGGGCGCGCACCGAGACGCCGTCGGGCAAATAAGCCTCCTGGCGAGCCATTTCCATGCGGTGCAGGCAAAGGTAGCTGGCCCGCCCCTTGAGCAAGGCCGTGCTTACGGGAAGCCCCAGCGCTTCGACCAGGCGCGGCAGGTCGCGGCCGAAGAGCTGGTCCTGCAAAGCCTTGGTCGCGGTCGACAGCAGCACGCGCTCGCCACTCAGCAGGGCCGGGACCAGGTAGGAAAAGGTTTTACCGACGCCGGTGCTGGCTTCGACCACCAGGGGATACGCCCCCTCGATGGCGCGTGCCACGGCCAGGGCCATCTCGGTCTGCCCAGCGCGCGGCCTGAAATGCTCGGCCGCCCGCGACAGCACGCCGCCGGGGGCAAAAGCCTCTTCGACTTCAAGCGCAAGCGTCATCAGGCGGGCTCGGGGGGATCCAGCGACAGCTCGAGTTGAGCGATCTGGTCACGCAGCTGCAGGCGCCGCTTTTTGAGGCGCCTGAGCAGCAGTTCGTCGATGGGCAAGGAGTGCGCCGCAATGTCCACCAGGGCATTGAGGTCCGCGTGCTCCATTTTCAGTTCGATCAGCTGCCGTTCCGGGGAATGTAAATTTAAGTCCAAGGTTTTTTATCCGTACGCGCTGCTTCGCTTGATAATACGTCGATTGCGACCATAAATCGAGCCTCGCGCCCGAACGACCACACAATGTCCAAAGGTTATCGAATCACTGCCTCCACCGGTATCCACAAAGGAGATCGGGACTACCAGCAAGACCAGGTCAACCTGTTCAGCCACTCGCGGATTCCCGGCTGCATGCTGGGCATCGTGGCCGATGGCATGGGAGGACGCAGCGGCGGGCGCAAGGCCTCCGACCAGGTCATGCTGACCGCCAAGCAGCTCTTTGACCGCTATGACCCCGCGACCGATGACGCCCCTGCGATGCTCAAGCAGATCGTCGAAGAGGCGCACATCGTGATCAAGCTCACCGCGATATCGGCCGAACAGGAGCCGCACAGCACGCTGGCGGCTTTCCTGATCAACCCGGGCGGCGACTGCCACTGGGTGCATACCGGCGATTCCCGTATCTACCACTACCAGGGCAGCAAACTGGTGCACCGGACGGTCGACCATTCCTACGTGCAGACGCTGGTCGACAAGGGCGAGATCACCGAGGACGAGGCCAATGTCCATCCCCAGTCCAATATCCTGATGGGCTGCCTTGGCACCGAAGACGCGCCGCCCATCACACACCACTTCATCCCCCAGTTGCGCCCCGAAGACGTGCTGCTGGCCTGCAGTGACGGCGTGTGGCACTACTTCAGCGCCAGCGAAATGGGCTCCGCCCTGTCCATGCTGTCGCCTCGTGAAGCCACCGAATTCCTGATCCAGAAAGCGCGTTCCCGCGCACGCGGCGGCGGCGACAACCTCTCACTGGTGATCGTCAAGCTCGAGCCATTGGCCCCTGAGCCCCCTGCCCGCCTAGTTGGGTAAAGGAAGGGACTTGGCCGGAGGCTTGGTCTGCTTCAGGCGGTCGCTTTCGTGCTGGGCCTTGCGCTCCTGCGCTTCCTTTTGGCGGTCACTCAGTTTCTTGGCTTCGGCGGCCGCCGTGGCCTGCTTGTCAGCCCTGCCCTGGGATTTATCCTGGCTTCCCTTTAACCGGGCGGCGCTGGCGTCGCTATTGCCCTGCTCACCGGCTTTGGCGGCAGCGCGGTCTTCATTCTTCTTCTTTTCCCGCTCCAGGCGCGACTGGTAATCCCCCGCGGCTTTGGCCCGCTGGTCCGCGGCTTCCTGCTGCTTCTCAGGTGAGGATTTTTCTTCGGTCTTGCGAACCTGCTCGGCGCCCCTGATGCGGCGCTCTTCATCGTTGAGCAGGATCTCCTGCCGGCGCAGGTCGCCCATTGCCTCGCGCCGCCGCTCGTTGATCTTGCCGAGGCAGCTGTTGACGGCGAATTTTTTATAGCACTCGACGTCCTCGGCCAGGAAACCCGCTTCGAGCCGCGCACGGTCCGCGTTGATTCTGGCGCGGTCGGCATCGATGCTGCGCGGCACTTCGGCGGGCGCGGCCGGCTGCTGCGCCGCGGATTGCGCGCCCGCAAGCACGCCCAGGGTGGCGATAAAGCATGCGACGGCGAATTTTTTCATGTGAGGGTCGTGTCCACGTTTCGGCGGTCAAGCGCCAGGAATTCCTTCGACTGCATTTCATTGAGCCGGGAGACGGTGCGGGGAAACTCGTGCACCAGCGGCCCCTCGGTGTACAACGCCTCCGGAGGCACTTCTGCCGACATGATGAGCTTGACCCGCCTGTCGTACAACACATCCACCAGCCAGGTAAAACGCCTCGCCTCGGAAGCCATCCGTAACGGCATGTAAGGCACATCACTCAAGAGCACGGTATGGAACTGGGTCGCGATCTCCAGGTAGTCGTTTTGCGAGCGCGGGCCGCCGCACAAGGTCTTGAAGTCGAACCACACCACCCCGCCTGCCTTGCGCCTGGCCTGGATCTGGCGGGCCTCGATCTGCAATACCGGGTTTTCATCCTGGGACTCCGCCAGCGCGTTGAAAGTTTCCGTCATTTCGGCATCGGCCTGGGGGCCCAGCGGCGTGTGGTAGAGCCTGGCCTGCTCCAGGGTGCGCCTGCGGTAGTCGGTGCCGTTGTCGACGCTGATGACTTCCAGGTTGGCCTTGAGCAGTTCGATGGCCGKCAGCACGCGGTCGCGATGCATGCCGTTCGGGTACAGCTCGTCCGGGTGAAAGTTGGAAGTGGTGACAAAACCTACGCCATTCTCGAACAGTGCCGACAGCAAGCGATGAAGAATCATGGCATCGGTGATGTCGGCCACGTGGAACTCGTCAAAGCAGATCAGGCGATAGCGTTTGGCCATGCGCCGGCCCAGTTCGTCCAGCGGGTTTGCCGTGCCCTGCAGGTCCTGCAGTTCGCGGTGCACCTCGCGCATGAATTCGTGAAAATGCAGCCGGACTTTCCGGCGCAGCGGAACAGCGCCGAAAAAACAGTCCATCAAAAAGCTTTTGCCGCGCCCGACGCCGCCGTACATGTACACGCCGCGCGGAATGTCGGGCCGGTTGATCAGCTTCTTGAAGGCGTTGGAGCGCTGTTCCTTGAACTCGGCCCATTCCGAGGCGCAGCGTTCCAGCGCCTCCACGGCGCGCAACTGCGCGGGGTCGCTTTGATAACCCCGCGCCGCCAGTTCAGCGTCGTACGCCGCGCGTACCGGTTGAGTCACGGACCCGTGCCCGGCCAGATCAGAAGTTCAGCGTGCGCTTGTCCACCGCCAGCGCGGCTTCCTTGGTCGCCTCACTCAGCGACGGGTGCGCGTGGCAGATGCGCGCGATGTCCTCGCTGCTGGCGCGGAACTCCATGGCGACCACGCATTCGGCGATCAACTCGCTGGCGAAAGGCCCGACGATGTGCACGCCCAGGATTTCATCGGTGGCGGCGTCGGCCAACATCTTGACCATGCCGGTGGTGTCGCCCAGCGCCCGCGCGCGGCCGTTGGCCATGAAGGGAAAGGTGCCGGCCTTGTAGGCGCGGCCGGCGGCCTTGAGCTGCTCTTCCGTCTGGCCCACCCATGCGATCTCGGGGTTGGTGTAGATCACCCAGGGAATGGTGTTGAAGTTGACGTGGCCGTGCTGGCCGGCGATGCGCTCGGCAACCGCAACGCCCTCTTCCTCGGCCTTGTGCGCCAGCATGGGGCCGCGCACCACGTCGCCGATGGCCCAGACGTTGGGCAGGTTGGTCTTGCATTGGTCATCAACCACCACCGCGCCGCGCTCGTCGAGCTTGAGGCCCACGGCTTCAGGCGACAGGCCGATGGTGTTGGCCACGCGGCCGATGGAGACGATCAGCTTCTCGACTTCCAGGGTTTGCGCCTGTCCCTTGGCATCGACATAGGCGACCGACACGCCCTTCTTGGCGGACTTGATCTCGCCAACCTTGACGCCGAGTTCGATCTTGAGCCCTTGCTTGGTGAAAGCCTTGTGGGCTTCCTTGGCGATCTGCTGGTCCACCGCGCCCAGGAAGGTCGGCAGGCCTTCGAGCACCGTCACCTCAGCGCCCAGACGGCGCCAGACCGAGCCCATTTCGAGGCCGATCACGCCGGAGCCGATCAGGCCCAGCTTCTTGGGCACCGAGCCTATGCGCAGCGCACCGTCGTTGGACAGGATGTTTTCCTCGTCGAACGGTGCACCCGGCAATGCGCGGGCATTGGAGCCCGTGGCCACGATGATGTGTTTGCCGGAAATGGTTTCTTCGGCGGCACTGGCGACCTTGACGTCATACAGGCCGTTTTTGGCGGCGGCAAAGGAACCGCGGCCGTGAAAGAAAGTCACCTTGTTTTTCTTGAACAGGTAGACGATGCCGTCGTTGTTCTGCTTGACGACGGTGTCCTTGCGGCCCAGCATCTTGGCGACGTCCAGGCTCAGGCCCTTGACCTCGATGCCGTGATCGGCGAAGTGGTGACCGGCCTGCTCGTAATGCTCGGAGGACTGCAGCAGCGCCTTGGAGGGAATGCAGCCCACGTTGGTGCAGGTGCCGCCCAGGGCGGGACCGCCCTTGGCGTTTTTCCATTCGTCGATACAGGCGACGTTAAAACCCAGCTGGGCGGCGCGAATGGCGGCAATGTAGCCGCCGGGGCCGCCGCCGATGACGATGACGTCGAATTGTTTAGACATGTTTTCTATTCCTTCTTGAGTTCAAACGCCCCCGCATGGAGGACGATTCCAAATACACCGGTGCTCGCCAGCAGGCTTTCCTGCTGGGGGCCATCGCGGCCAATTTTCACGGTCGTGCCGGGCGTGGTCCTGCAGACAAAAAGGTGCCTGGCATCGAGGCATTCAATCTGGCCGGCGGCATGCAGCGCGGCCCAGCCAAAACCCTCGTACTCTGCCGCAAGAAAGCGGCGCAGTTTCACGGTCTCGGTTGGGGTCCGAACATCGGCAATGCTCCAGCGAAGCAGGTCCGACTGGTATTCTTCAACCAGCTTCCCGGGGTCGGCATCCGGCGCTTTTGCCAGCACCACCCTGGTTCCCGCCTGGGAAACGCTGAGCCATTGCAGCCCGTAATGGCCGCTCCAGTTGTCGCCGGCCGGCGCCGCGGCCGCAGCCAGGCCCACACCCAAGGTGCAGGCCAGGCAGGCGACGAGGCGACGCATCGACGGCAGCCTTAGATGTCGAACAGCAGGCGTGCGGGGTCTTCCAGCGCYTCCTTCATGGCCACCAGGCCCAGCACGGCTTCGCGGCCGTCCACGATACGGTGGTCGTAGCTCATGGCGAGGTAGTTCATCGGGCGCACCACGATCTGGCCGTTTTCGACGACGGCGCGRTCCTTGGTGGCGTGCACGCCCAGGATSGCRGACTGMGGYGGGTTGATGATGGGGGTGGACAGCATGGAGCCGAACACACCGCCGTTGGAGATCGAGAAGGTGCCGCCGCTCATTTCTTCAATGCCCAGCTTGCCGTCGCGCGCCTTGGCGCCGTATTCGGCAATCTTCTTTTCGATGTCGGCAAAGCTCATCTGGTCGGCATTGCGCAGGATGGGCACCACCAGGCCGCGCGGCGAACCGACGGCGATACCGATGTCGAAATAGCCGTGGTAGACGATGTCGTTGCCGTCGACCGAGGCGTTGAGCACGGGGTATTTCTTCAGCGCATGCACCGCCGCCTTGACGAAGAAGCTCATGAAGCCGATCTTCACGCCGTGTTCTTTTTCGAACTTTTCCTGGAAGCGCTTGCGCATTTCCATGACCGGGGCCATGTTCACTTCATTGAAGG
>NZ_JBFUBU010000061.1:0-24206 GCF_056405595.1 Polaromonas sp. P1_G1 | reverse complement strand
GCGCGAGACCCCGCCGTAGTCGAGCACCGCAGGTTGCCCGAAGCGAAGCGTAGGGACCCAGACTGCGGGTCGCCTTTTCTTTGGTGACTTTCTTTTGGCGAAGCAAAAGAAAGTTACTTGCTGCCGGGCAACCCCCGGCCAGCAGCACTAATAAGAAAGAGCCCCATCAGCCATCGCGCAAATACCCCAAAATACCCCCATGCCCACCCCAACCCCTCCCCGCCACTGGTCCACCCTCAAAACCCCGGACTTCGCCAAGCTGGACCTGGCCCGCTGCATCGCGGTGCTGCCGGTGGCCGCCACAGAGCAGCACGGCCCACACCTGCCGCTCAATGTCGATGCGACGCTGGTCGAGGGCGTGATAGCAGCCGCCTTGCCGCACCTGCCGGCCGCGCAGCCGGTTCTGTTTTTGCCCACGCAGGCCGTGGGTTTCAGCCCCGAGCACACGCGCTTTGCCGGCACGCTCACGCTCAAAGCCGAAACGGTGATTCGCCTCTGGACCGAGTTGGCCGAGTCGGTCGCGCAGACGGGTATCAAAAAACTGGTGCTGCTCAATTCCCACGGCGGCCAGGTCGGCCTGCTGGACGTGGTGGCGCGTGACCTGCGGGCGCGGCTGGGCATGCTGGTCTACAGCGTGAACTGGTTCAACCTGCCGCTCACAGGTGAAGACGGCAAGCCGGTGAACGATTTGTTCAGCGCGCAGGAGCACCGCTTCGGCATCCATGCGGGCGAGATCGAAACCTCCATGATGCTGGCGCTCAAGCCGGAGCAGGTCGACATGGCGAAAGCGCAAAACTTTCATTCCACCTCGCAGGACCGTGCCGAAAAATTCAGCCTCCTGGGCGACGGCCGCAGCGCCAAGCTGGCCTGGCAGATGCAGGACTACAACCCCCACGGCGCGGTCGGCAATGCAGCCGCCGCCACCGCCGACAAGGGCCGGGCCCTGCTGGGCGCGGCGGGCCGCAGCCTGGCGCGGCTGCTGATCGAGATCGACCAGCTGCCGGCCGACACCTTGAGCGACAAAACAGCCTTCTAAAACAGTTTCTAGCGCAGGATCACCGTCTGGCGCTTCCACGCGGCGTCCTGCCAGCGAAACGCGGCCAGCGTGCCGGGGTCGCCGGCCTGTTTCTCGGCCGTCAAGGTATCCAGGCCCGCCACCTCGAAACTGCGGCGCAGGCGCCCGGCAATACGGGTCTCGCGGGCCAGCAGCATTTGCGGCGCACCGCGCACCCAGCCGGCGAATTCCACATAACCCAATTCGGGGCCGTTGCTCGCGGGCGGCAGCACCTCTATCGTCCACTGCCCGGCGCTTTTGCGGAACACCCACAACTCACGCCACGCGTCCAGCGGCTGCACCGCCAGCGCCAGGGCCTGGCCGTCGGGATGAGCGCTGGCGGAAGCCGCCCAGACGATGCCGTAGGTGCAGCGCCTGGCCACAGCCTCCTTGCCGGGTTTACCGTCGGCCTTGTTTTCATACAGCGCCACACAGGTTTCGCCGGCCTGGCCGGTTTCGGTGGCCAGGGTCAGTTTCGCGAAGCGGGGCAGCGCGGTTTCGGCGGCCCAGCGCGATGCGCCTACGCGGATGGCCGCGTCGTTGTAGTCCTGGCGGTCGTTATCGGTCAGCTCGAGCTTGTTCACCGCGGCGAGTTCCGCCTGGGCTCGCTGGGCGGCTGCCGTGGGCGCTTCGGCGCGGCGCGCCTGCTCGAATGCCAGGCTGGCAAACACGCCGGCGCGGCGCAGGCGCAAGCGGTTTTTGCTGACTTCGGACAGCTGGGCGAACTGCGCGGCGCTGATTTTGTCCAGCACCTCGGCGCGCCACTGGTCTTGCGCCAGGCGCTCCTGCGGATGCAGGTCGGGGCTCATGCAATCGGGGCGGGTCACGGCCAGCGCGGCGCGGGCGCGCTGTTCCGCATCCGACGGCAGGGCCAGCACGCGGCGAAAGGCCTCGCCGTTGTAGCAAAGCTGCATGCTGCCGCCCTGCTCGTAACCCTTGAAGCCCACGCCGTAAAAGGACGCCACTTCCATGTGCGCGGAGATCACGTCGCTGGTGGCCTTGCCGTGTTTGATGGAGGCGCGGCGCGCCAGGCGCTCGGCCATGGTGCCCAGCGCGTCAAAGGCTTCGGCGCCTATGGCCTCGGCCGGCGCGGCCTTGAGGTAAGCGGCGGTGTAGGCAATACCCAGGGCTTCGGCGCCCGGGCTTTCACGCAGGAAGCGCACCACCGACAGCAGCTGCGGCGCGTCCTCGGGCTGCAGCGAGACGCTGCGCACCTGGCTGACGTGGATGAAACCCGCGCGTTCTCGCCTGTGGTCGTAGACCTGCAGGTAGTCCATGCGCCGGCCGCGGACCTCGAGCGCGTCGCCTTGCCACAGCGCCGCCTGCTGCGCGGCTGAATCGCGCGGCGCGGCGCGCAGGGTGGCCTGGTCCTGCGTCACGATGGCCAAAGTCAGGAGTGCGGTGGTGATCATTATTCAGCCTCTTCTTTGTTGTCGTCGTCTTGCGTGCCGGCGCCGCGGGGTGCCTGCGCCACGGTGCGGCCGGCCTTGGGCGCGCCGCCCAGCAGGCCCGCGCCCACAAAGCCGCCGCTGGTGGAGGGCGGGGCGATGATGACGGTGATCTTGTCGCTGAGCTTGTCGGCCATGGTTTTCTGGATCAGCAGCGGGTGCCGCGTGATCAGCACGCCTTCGCGCGCCATCTGCTCGCTGTTGATCTTGCCCACGCGGTCCAGCCGGTAGGCCTCGGCGTCCGCCAGCTTCTGGCGCGAATCCGCCTCACCGGATGCCTCGATGCGCCTGGCCTGGGCGCTGCCTTCGGCCGTGCGGATGCGCGACTGCTTGTCGGCTTCGGCCTCGAGCTGGCGCTGTTCGATCTGCTTTTGCTTGAAGGGCAGCACGTGCTTCATGGCTTCTTCCTGCGCCTTGGCGGCGATCACCTGCTCGCTGGCGGCGGCCTGCGCATTGGTTTCGCGGCGGACTTTTTCGGCCAGCGCGTCCAGTTCGGTTTCCTTGACGCGCTTTTCCTTCAGGGCCAGCGTGTAGCGCATTTTTTCCGTCGCGAGCTCCTCGGCCAGCAGATTGTCCATCCCGTGGCGGTAGTCGGCGGGCAGGTCGACCTTGCCCATCTGCACCGTGCGCAGCAGGATGCCGTCGGCCGCCAGCTTGGGTTTGAGTTCGGCTTCGATGAGCTGCTGGATCTCGGCGCGTTTGCTCGAGAAGATTTCCCGCACGGTGTAGCGGGTGAAGATTTTGTAGATCACACCCTGCACGGCGGGCTCCACGATCTGGCCGGCGATGTCGTCGGGCAGGTTCTTTGACAGCGCGTTGACCTTGGTGGGGTCAAGCGCGTAGCGCACCGTGAGGTCCACGCCCAGCGACATGCCTTCGACCGACTGGAAGGGCGAGGGGCCGTCGGCCCGGCTGCTGCCTTCGGGGCGATACACCTGGTCGCGCAGCGAGAAGGTGCGCACTTCATGCAGGCCGGGCAGCAGCAACAGCGAACCTTCGCGGAACTCATCAACGCTGCCGGTCAGCTGGTTGGTGCGTATAGCCACGTCGCCGCGCGCCACCGACTCCACGGGCGGATGCACCCACAGCAGGTAGCCGGCTCCGGCCGCCGCTGCGGTGGCGATCATCAGGCCGCCGGCGCCGGCGGCACGCCGCACGCCTGTCGCGGCGATACGGCGGGTGCTGTGCACCCCCCTGGAAAAGATGGCGCGCAGGCGCAAGGCGATGCGGGTGAAACGTAAATTCATGATGGGCTCCTCCGATGGGTTTGGCGAGAGGCACGGGCTGTGTTCTCTCTGGCCTCCATTGTTCGAAGCGGGCCCGGAGCATTCAATGAGGCCACGCGGTGTCTTTGCGCGCTGCGGCGGGCGGCAATCGTCCGCCAACGGAAGAAACACTCACACGGCCGGGCGCGGCCCGCGCCCATAATGAAGCCAGCCCCCCACCCTTTATCCCCGCAAGCCCCTCATGACCAAAATTGCCGTGATCGAAGACGACTTGCCCATGAGCAGGCAGCTTAAAGGCTGGATTGAATCGGCCCGGCCGGGTATACAGGTCGACCAGTGGTTCAACCGCGACGACGCCGAAGCCGCCATCGCCCGCGAAGGCTATGACGCGGTGGTGCTGGACATCGAACTGGGGCGTGAACGCCACGCCGGCGTGGCCATCATCAACGCCATCAACAAGCAGCGGCAAGGCACGCCGGTACTGGTGGTGTCCGCCATGCCGGCCGCCATTTACCGCAGCATCATGAAAGCCCTGGACGCCTGGGACTACCTGCAAAAAACCACCTTCGAGGAAGCCGACTTCATCGAGACCTTCCTGGACATCCTGCGCAGCGCCAAAACCAAACCCGCGGGCAAGACGCCCGCCGCAGGCAGCCAGGAACTGCAACTTGACCCGCTGCGCCAGAACACCGCGATCTGGCGTGGCCAGCGTGTGAACCTGCCGCTGACGGCGCAGCGCATCCTGGCGGCGCTGCACGCGCGGCGCGGCGAAGTGGTCAGCTACGACGACCTGTACCTGGTGGTCAAGAGCGGCCGCAACCGCGACAACATCCGCAAGCACGTCAGCACCATACGCGACGCCTTCAAGGAAATCGACACAACGTTCGACGGCATCGAGAACGTCCCCATGCGCGGCTTTCGCTGGGCCGAGGCGGCCGAGGCTGCGCGCGGCAAGGGCCAGGTATGAAGCTGCCGACCAGCCTGGCCGTGGAGCGCCTGCTGCCGGCGCGCGTGCCCTTCGGCCTGCGGGTTTTCTTTCGCGGCGCTTTTTTCCTGCTGGGGCTGGCCACCATCGCGCTGGCGGTCGCCGTTCTGCAAGATGAAAAAGAACGCAGCTACCGCAACTACCAGGACGGTTTTCGCAAGAACCAGGCGCAGATCGTGGCCAAGCTGCGCCACCCCACCGGCCAGCTGGTGCTGCTCAACCCGACGGCCTACGACCACGCGGTGACGCCGCTGCGCCCGCTGGTGCTGCCGTTTTCGGCCCTGGATTTCGACGACCGCAACAAGGCCCAGCAGGCAGTGGAAATGGCCGGCTGCCCGGTGCAATACCCCGATGCGGCCTCGATGTGCGTGGCCGTCGGCAACAACCCCTTTGCCGGCGGCTTTCTCTATGCCGTGGGCAGCTTCAACAGCGGGCCGCTGGTGTCGCACACTTCGGGCACGCTGGACTTGAGCCAGGCGCACCGTGCCCGCATCACGGTAGACATGCGTGGGCAGCATTACCGCTGGATCGCGCCCTTCCAGGCGATGCAGGCCACGGATGAAGGCCGCAATGCCTCGCCCTTTGCCAACGCCAGGGGCCGGCTGGTGGGTTTTGCCGACGACGGCCCAATCACCCCCGCCAGCCGGCCGGTGCGCGATTTCCGCGGCTGGCTCTGGCAGGACGGCCGCTGCGTGGACGGCCCGGCCGCCGGCCCGGATTGCGCGCGGCGCGCCTTCGTCAGCGTGCGCCTGCCGGTGGAGCTGTTCCGCGAGGCCCTGTTTGCCAAAGGCCCGGCGGGCATTGTCTGGCCGCCGGCCGACCTGGACCAGATCAAGGTGCAGGTCGAGATGCTGGCGCCCGGCGAGGGCAAGCCCCTGTTCGACAGCAACACCCAAGGCGCGACCGCGCCTTTTTCGTGGTCCGAACTGACGCCCCTGCTGCTGCCCGGTGAAAAGCTGCGCATACGCAAGCTGGGCGCCGCCGGCGCGGGCACCGACGTCGTGGCGCTGTCCGGCGCGGAAGCTTCGGAGCGCTCCTCGCCGCTGATCGCCTGGCTGATACGCCGGCTGCAGGTGGAGGGCTACGACGCGCCCGTCAACAGCACCGACATCATCAGCACGCCGCTGGGGCGTTATGAACTCACGCTGACCGGCGACATCCGCAGCGTCAACAAGGCCCTCACGGCCGTGGCCACCCGGGTGTCCTGGTTTGTCGGCGGCATGCTGCTGGCCATCTTCCTGACCTGGCTGGCGATCGAGCTGCGCATCATCCGCCGCATCACCGAGCTGACCCGCCGCGCCGCCACCGTGTCCAAGGGCGTGCGCGCCAGCGACAGCCTGGCGGCGGTCGACCTGGCCGACCTGCGCGGCGGCGACGAGCTGGGCGTGCTGGCAGGCGGCCTGCAGGACCTGCTGCAGCGCGTGAACGAGGACGTGCGCCGAGAGCAGATTCGCGTGGCCCAGGAAAAAGACACCTGGCATGCGGTCGGCCATGAAATCATGTCGCCGCTGCAGTCGCTGATGGTGCTGCACGGCAGCGTGGACGACCCGGCGCACCGCTACATCAGCCGCATGCAGCAGGCCGTGCGCGTACTCTACGGCAGCGCCTCGCCCAGCGAGGCCTTTGAGTCCACCGCGCTCAATGTGCAGACGCTGGACGCCAACGAATTCCTGCGCCACGTGGCGCGCAACGCCGCGGCGGCCGGCATTCCCGGGGTGGCCTTCGAGCCCCTGGCCCAGCCCGTGACGGTTCGCGCCGATGAATATTCGCTGGAAGACGTGGTGTCGCACGTGCTGCGCAATGCCGAGCGCTACCGCCTGCCCGGCAGCCTGATCCGCATCACGCTGTCCCTGCAGGCGCAGGAAGGCACGGCGCCCGAGGCGGTGATCGCCATCAGCAACCTGGGCCCCCAGATAGAAGCCGGCATGCTGGACAAGATCTTTGAATACGGCGTGTCCGGCCTGCCTGATGCCGAAGGCGGCGCGCCGGGCCAGCGCGGCCAGGGCCTGTTTGTCGCCAAAACCTATATGGCCAAGATGGGTGGCACCATCACCGCGCACAACCTGGAGAACGGGGTTTGCCTCGAGCTGCGGCTGCAGTGTGCTGTGGGTAGCGCCTGAGCAATCAGCGCCCCAAAAAGTCAAAAGCCCCCAGCAAGCGGTAACGTGCTGGGGGTTTTGTCTTGCCAGACGGACCGGTAAGCCCGCTGCCATGGAAGAAGTATCGCCCGGGTGTGGCGGAAGGATTTGCTTGATTTGCTGCTGAATTTGCCAGATACAGATAAAAAATCTGCAAATTCTCAAAAATCAGATAAATTAACCGGATGGACACTTTAGACCGGAAAATCCTTCAGGTTTTGCAGGCCGATGCGCGCACCAGCCTGCAGGACATCGGCCAGGCCGTGGGCCTGAGCCCCTCGCCCTGCTGGGGCCGCATCAAGAAGATGGAGGAGGCCGGCGTGATCGAGGGCTATACGGTGCGCCTCAATGCGCAGGCGCTGGGCCTGGGTGACACCGTGATGGTGCAGGTCACGCTGGACAGCCATTCCGACAACACGCTGGAGAAATTCGGCGAAACGCTGGCCGCGATTCCCGAGGTGATCGAGGCTTACCTGGTGTCCGGCGAATACGACTACCTGCTGCGCATCGCGGTGCACGACACCAAGGACTACGAGCGCCTGCTGCGCGAGCGGCTCTACAAGATCAAAGGCATACGCCACAGCAAGTCCAGCTTTGTGTTGCGCACGCTGAAGAAGGCAGACCTGCCGCTGTTGCCGGGCTGAGGCGGGACCGGCGCTGACAAAGCCCCGTGGGGCCGGCTGACAGCGCGGCCGGCGCCCGGCGCGCACAGTGGACGGGGCGCCGCGCTGATGCGGCGCGGTACCAGGGAGAATCTATGCGCGCCCCCCATTTTTCCGTCAAGCCATGGCTTGCGCCCGTGCTGTGCGCGGCCATCGTCGGCGGCTTGGTGGCCTGCGGCGACACCGCCCTGCTGCCGCCCGAGGCCGGCATGGGTTCCAACCCCACGCTGCCTTCGCCCAAAAAGAGTTTGATTCCCACCGTGAACATCGCGCCGGCCAAGGGCTGGCCCGAGGGCCAGATGCCCACACCCATGGCCGGCCTGGGCGTGACGGCGCTGGCCACCGGCCTGGAGCACCCGCGCTGGGTCTATGTGCTGCCCAACGGCGACGTGCTGGTGGCCGAAAGCAATGCGCCGCCCAAGCCCGAGGACGGGAAGGGCATCAAGGGCTGGTTCATGAAAAAAATCATGGGCCGGGCCGGCGCCGGCGCACCGACGGCCAACCGCATCACCTTGCTGCGTGATACCGACGGCGACGGCAAGGCCGAAAGCCGCAGCGTCTTCCTGGAAAACCTCAACTCGCCCTTCGGCATGGTGCTGGTCGGCAACGATTTTTACGTGGCCAACACCGATGCCGTCGTGCGCTTTCCCTACCAGCCGGGCCAGACCAGCATCACGGCGGCGCCCACCAAACTCGTGGACCTGCCGGCCGGCCCCATCAACCACCACTGGACCAAAAACATCATCGCCAGCGCCGACGGCAGCAAGCTCTATGTGACCGTGGGCTCCAACAGCAACGTCGGCGAGCGCGGCATGGAAGCCGAAGCCGGCCGCGCCGCGATCTGGGAGGTGGACGCCAAGACCGGCCAGCACCGCGTATTCGCCTCCGGCCTGCGCAACCCCAACGGCATGGGCTGGGCACCGGAGACCGGCGCGCTCTGGACGGTGGTCAACGAACGCGATGAAATCGGCAGCGATCTGGTACCCGACTACCTGACCTCGGTGCGCGATGGCGTGTTCTACGGCTGGCCCTACAGCTACTACGGCAGCAACGTGGACGACCGCGTAAGGCCTGCGCGGCCGGACCTGGTGGCCAAGGCCGTGCCGCCCGACTATGCGCTGGGCTCGCACGTGGCGCCGCTGGGCATGGTGTTCTCGGAAGGCAAGACGCTGCCGCCCGCACTGGCGGCGGGTGTATTTGTCGGCGAGCACGGCTCATGGAACCGCGTGCCCCACAGCGGCTACAAGGTGGTGTTTGTGCCCTTCCTGAATGGCTTGCCTTCCGGCCTGCCGCTTGACGTGCTGACCGGCTTCCTGAGCCCGGAGGGCCACGCCTACGGCCGGCCTGTGGGCGTGGCGATGGACAAGCGCGGCGCCTTGCTGGTGGCCGACGACGTTGGCAACGCGGTCTGGCGGGTCAGCGGCAACGCCCCGTAGCGCAAAGGCGGCCAGCCACAGTTTGTGCCGCACCTGCGCAACCAGGCTCACCGCGCCAGCACACCCGCGTAAGCGGCCGAAGGATCTGTCCCGGCCATCATCGGCTCCGTGTAGCTCTCCCAGGCCCAGTCGCTCGTGTTCGCTTGCCCCGCGTCATGGGGATTCACGACGGCCTCGTTCGTCCATAAGCCGGCGTCCAGGCTCGGCGCCGTCTCCAGCCCGGCAATGCTGCCCATCGCGCTGGTCCCGCTGAAGCTGCTGTAAGTGCCGTCGGCCGCATGGGTCGATTCGGTGAAGTTGCCCTGCGCATCGGTAGTGTCCCAGTGCGACGAGCCGTCCGCATTGGCCCACTCATGCCTGGCGCTGCCGTCGGCATTGTGCGTTTCGGACTGGCTGTTGCCCTGGCCATCGTAGCTGGAGCTGCCGTAGCTGCCGTCAACGCCGTTGGAGTTGCTGAACGACGAGCCGTCCGCATTGGTTGTCATCTGGGCAAAGAAACCATCAGCACCCCAGTTCTCGGTATGGCTTGAGCCGTCTGGATGGCGCACATAGCTGCTGTGCGAGCCATCGCTATTGCTATAGGCATTGCTGTAAGTACCGTCGCTCGCGTAGCCCGCCTCGCTGTAGTCGCCCAGCGCATCGGTGCTGTCCCAATGGGACGAGCCGTCCATCTTGGCCCATTCATGCCTGACGCTGCCGTCGGCATTGTGCGATTCGGTCTGGCTGCTGCCCAGGCCGTCGTAGCTGGAACTGCCATGGCCGCCGTCGGCATTCCGGTAGTCACTGAACGACGAGCCGTCAGCATTGGTTGTGGTCTGGGCAAAGAAGCCATCAGCGCCCCAGTTCTCGGTATGGCTTGAGCCGTCGGGGTGGCGCACGTAATTGCTGTGCGAGCCATCGGTGTTGCGATAGGCATTGCTGTAAGTCCCATCAGCGGCATAGCCCGATTCGCTGTAGTTCCCTAACGCGTCGGTAGTGTCGTGGTACGACGCGCCATCGCTTCTGGCCCAGTCGTGTGTGCTGCCTCCATCGGCACTGTAGGCTTCGGACTGGCTGTTGCCCAGGCCGTCATAGCTGGAGTTGCCGTGGCTGCCGTCGGCATTGCGGTAGTCGCTGAACGACGAGCCATCGGCATTGGTTGTAGTCTGGCCAAAGAAGCCATCGGCGCCCCAGTTCTCGGCATGGATTGAGCCGTCGGTGCGGCGCACATAGTCGCTATGTGATCCGTCGGCGTTTCGGGAGGCGGTGCTGTAAGTTCCATCCGCGGCGTAGCCCGATTCGCTGAAGTTGCCCAACGCGTCGGTTGTCTCATCGCCATGCGAGCCGTCGCTTGTTTGCCAGTGGGTCGTGACGCTGCCGTCGGCGGCGTAGCTCTCGGACCGGCTGCTGCCTTGCGCGTTGACGCTCGCATAGAGGCGGTAACCGTTCAGCACCGTTTCGCTATAACCGGCCACGAAGTGATCACCGGCATCGAAGGTGCCGACGCTCTGCGTCACCACACCCTGACTGTCGACCTCATTGCCGAGCACGGCGGCCGGGGCGCTGCCCGCTGGAGCGGAGGCACCCGTGTGGATCACGCTGTTGGCGCTTTTGCTGCAATACTCAAGATAGGTCTCTGGCGTGGTGGAGGTCGAGGCCATGTTGATCTTGTTAGATTCTCCCAGAGCAAAGGCCAATGCGTTGTCAAGGTCGGCCGCGGTCCAGGAAGTTTCCGCCGCACCCGGCAGAAGGGCCTTGTACTGCACATATTCGCCGGCACTGATCAGCTTGGCCAGCGTGACGCTGGCGCCGGATTGCGCTTCGATTTCCGCGATGACCTTGGCCGTCGCCAGGCGCGCATACCCTTCCGTCAGGTGGCAGGCCGCTTCGTAGCCGGCCACATTTTGAGTTACTGCTGTGTTGGCACGCGCGTTCGCGATGGTCGCCCCGGGGTTCTCAACGGCGTAGTGGCCTAGCTCGTGCGAGACGACCTGGATAAAGCCTTCGGGGGTGTTGATTCGGTTGAGACCGAAGGTGGCGAAGCCGAATTTGAACGGTTGATTCTGTTGAGCGGGTACCGGGATCGTATAACTGGCAGCACCGGGTTTCTCACCATCGAGAACGACTGCTTGAACATTCTCATCTCCTTCATAGGAGCGAATCTGCGCCTTCAATGTTTCGGACTTGTTGATCAGGTCGAGAACAGCAGGGGTGACGTATTGCTGAATTCCAAAAAACTTGTCGTTGAAATTGGCAAGAGTCAGTGCAGCGGTGGTCATTTGTTGGCTTCCTTGAGATTGCTACGATAGTTAAAAGTAAAGTCTCTTGCGCACGTTTGATACTCGAATCCGAATGCGATACCGGCCTCAAGACCTACAGGATTTTGTAGAGAGGAAAAACTCAGATTTCCAACCCCATGAAGTGGAGTTGGCCGTTCTATCCGATGGATGTCCACGATACGGCTGCTATTTCCGCGTGATGTGATGGACCAAAATATTCGACGAACGTCATCGATAGGAATACAAGCTTCTTTGGTTGCAAGAGTGGCGCTAAACCTTGCGATGACCGGGTGATTTAGACTTCTCACCCAAGGTTGAACCTCGATGTGCGAGAAACCCATTCCCACCATTTCTGCCGGTTGCGCAAAATGGTCGCCTTTTCCTTTCGGACCAACCCACACATAAGTCGGGTGCTCCACGGCGCGCAAATCTGCAAATCCAAACACCTTGAGCACGTCCGCCGCATCGGTCAGCGGCACATTTGCGATCACATAAACAATCTTGTCGAGCAGTTCGCGACCGCGTTTCAATTGCTGTTCGGTCGGGGGCGGCAAGGGCGGCAGGTCGCTGGGGTGGTAGATCGGAGGCGGTAGCGGCGGCAAGGCCGGCTGTTCAGGAGCCGCCTGCTGGGCGGATGCTGTGCCGCAGGCCAGCGTGAACGCGTACAGGAGTGGTGCCCATAGCTCGGAGCGGCGCCGTCCTGCTTTGGTTTTGGTGAAAATCTGCCTCATAGTTTTATCCTTCCGAGTTGGTTGTCTTGGGTGAGATGGTGATATCTGCAGTACAGGACGGGGGCGCCATCCAGGCCGGCTCCCTCAAATGGCGCGGAGGATACAAGCGCATGGCCTTCTCCGCCCAACAATCAGCACATCTTTGTCCGCAGAAAGACAATGACTAGCCATTGGTTTTATTCGACGTTTTCTCGAAGAATAAAAAGGTATGCGTCCGGGTTTTGTGTCCAGGAACAAACAAGAACATGGAGTCCTGGACAGGCGTCGACCTGCTACGGCCGTGTGATCGCCGCATCATGGCTGCGCTTCGGCGCGCCATCGGCAAACCTACTGAGGGTGGTGCGCTGAAGGAAAGGTTGCCGGTCGCGCACTGCAACACGGCGCATGCGGCAAAACCGGCAGCACGCGCAAGCCAGAGTGGCAGCCAAGTGAGCTTTCCAAGGCGCGGCCTGGGCTGATTTCCCCTCAGGCGGAGGCCAGAGCCTCACACGGGCGGCAGCACCATGTCCGCGGTGCCAGGACACACCCAGCGCGGATATTCGCGCGAGGTGTCTATGCAGCCGCCCGACTGGTACACGCCCTTGGGCTCGCGCATGCGCAGCATCAGTTCCAGGATGCGAGCCATCTCGGCCGGGTCGGCGCTGGAAGCCTTGACGCCGGCTTCGACGATGCTTTCGTTGATGCGCAGCTCGCCGGCTGCGTCGGTGTAGGTTGCATGGCGCCAGTGAAACAGCTCCAGGCACTTGGCCGTCAGCGTGTAGGGCTGCTCGCGCTTCCAGAAGTTGGTGAACAGCCCGTTGCCGATGTAAAACACCCATGAGCCTTCATAACCCGAGACGTCGGACGAATGTTCATCGGGGTTGCGGAACCACAGACGGTCGCCGGGCACATAGTATTTGGCTGGCAAAGGCCGCTCCATCGAACCGTATTCGCGCAGGAAGACGTCGTGGAATTTCCCCGACATGATGGCGCGCCGTTCCCAGCGCTGCTGCAGGCCGGCCAGCAGCGGCGGGTTGCAGCTTTCAAGTTCCTGCGCGATGGCCAGCAGGATCACGTACTCGGTCGCCCGGTAGCAGGAAAAGGAATACAGCTTGCCGGAGGCCTCGGGCTGCGTGGCTTTCTGCAGGGCGGGAATCAGCGCATGGCCGGGCCGCACGGTAAAGCCGTCGTCTTCGGAGTAAGTCCAGCAGTCTTCGGGCCGGTTGACTTCGGTAGTGTGAAATTCCAGCGCGGTCTTGCGCGCGGCCAGCACGATGTTGCGGCGCACGCGCAGCGCCGAGGCCAGTTCCTCATGGCTGGGAAATTCAAAGGCGATGGGGCTCAGCAGCATGGCCAGCAGGATTTCACGCTCCAGGTCGTCCGTGCTGTTCAGGGTGTCAAGCTGCAGCTTGCCGGCCAGGCCCAGGGTGTCCAGGCCAGGGGCCCATTGCGCGGCCAGGCCGGCTGAAAGGCGGAAACGCCGCACCACGCCGGGGCGCTCGCCTGCCGCCAGTTCCCCGGTTTCCACGGCGTCCTCCAGGCCCAGCCGCTCCAGCTGCACCAGGAAGCCATAGCTGGACGCGGCCAGCGCCTCGGCCGTGGCGGCATGAAGGAATATGCCTTCGATGACGAGGCTGGCTAGGCTGGGGAGACTGGGAGTGGGGGCGGCGCTCATGGTGCCGCAAAGTATCTTTGCTTGGCGTGATCCCGGCAATGGTAAAAACACCACGCGGCCACTTGCGGCAAATGTGCTTCAGGCGTAGGTGATCCAGCTCGCGTGCTCGGGCGCATCCAGGTGCGGCAGCGTGTTGTAGGTCACCAGCATGTGGCGTTTGGGCGTGAAGGCGAATTCGGTGAGTGAGCAGTTGCGTATGCGCAGGTTCAGCTCTATCGTGGTTTCCGGGCTGGTGCCCAGCACGTGGCCCACCGCCGTCGAGATAGGCCCGCCGCTGGAGACCAGCAGCACGTTGCCGGTGTAAGTGCCGCGGATGTGGTCCAGCACATCGGTGATGCCGCACACAAATTCCGTGTAGCCGGGCATGCCCCTGGGGCTGACCACGCCGGCCATCCACTGCGCCAGGCCGTCGCGCAGCAGGCGGAAGTGGCCGCGGTATTCCTCAGGCGTGGTCGGTTTTTTGAGTTCGTGTGGATAGATCGCGCCTATGACAGCGTGGCTGTCGTATTCGTTGAGGCCGGGCCGCTGTTCGGCCTGCATAGCGATACCCATACCTTCGCAGATGCCGGCAAAGGTGTTGATCTGGCGCTGCAGCGTGCCGGTGAAGGCCGCGTCGAAGCTGATGCCCTTGTACTTGAAGTACTCCCCCAGGCGCGCGCTCTGCTGGCGCCCCATGGGGCTGAGTACGTCGTAATCGTCTTCGCCAAACGAGGCCTGGCCGTGGCGCACGAGGTAGAGGGTTCCCATGGGCGGATTGTGGGCGACAGTCGGACCGGGCCTCAGTCCCGCTTGTGACGGTTCAGGCCTGGCTTAGCACCTTGGCGACAGTCGTTGTGTCTACATTTCCGCCGCTGAGCGTCGTGCCTACCACCAAACCTTTTAGCTGGCCGCGCTCCTGCATGGCTGCGGCAAAACCGGCCGCGCCCGCGCCTTCCGCGACATTGTGGGTGTCGGCATACAGGTCGCGCATGGCCTGGGCCACTTCAGCATCGGTCACTTTCACGATGTGGTCCAGGTGCGGCAACAGAATCTCGAGCGCGGCCGGATCGGCAACGCGGCAGGCCATGCCGTCGGCCAGCTGTGTGGTGACGGGCGCTTCCACCACACGGCCGGCGGCCAGCGAATCGGCATAGGTGGTGGCATGCGTGCTGACCACACCGACGACGCGCAGTGTGCGGCCCAACGCCAGCTTGGCGGCAATCGCCGAACAGGCGCCCGAGCCCTGGCCTATGGGCACGTAGACCACGTCAAGCTGCGGCACCGCCAGCATGAACTCCCACCAGTAGGTGCTGACACCGCGCAGCAGGCCGGCATGGAAGCTGGGCACCATGTGGGCGCCGCGTTCGGCGGCCAATGCCATCGCGAACTCGCGGCTCTCCTGGAAGTCGTCGCCGTGCTCAATCAGCGTGACGCCCAGCGCGCGCATGGCGGCATTTTTTTCCAGCGAGTTGCCATGCGGGACCACGATGGTGCAAGGCATGCCGTGCGCGCGCGCCGCCCAGCCTATGCTCTGGCCGTGGTTGCCGCGCGTGGCGCTGATGACTTCGGCCGGCATCTCGCCGCGCTGCCTGAGCCCGTCAAAGTAGGTAAGCCCGCCACGCAGCTTGAAGGCGCCGACCGGCGTGTGGTTTTCGTGTTTGATCCAGCAGTCGGTGCCCAGGCGCTGGCTGGACAAACCCCAGCGGTATTGCGGCGTCGCCTGGAATTCGCGGTAGACGACGCGGGCCGCGTCTTCAATTTCCTGCAGCGAAGGCAGCAGCTTGCCGGCGTTTTCCAGCCCCGGCGCGCGGTCCAGCACGGCGCTCATGCGGCCGCCCGTTTTTCGGTCAGCAGACGCAGCGCCAGCAAGCCCAGCACCGTGCCCATGACATAACGCTGCACGCGCATCCAGCTGATGTTGCGGTTCAGGAAGCCGGCGATGGCCGCGGCGAAGCAGATCAGTATCGTGTTCACGCCGGTGCTCACGCTGATCTGCACCGCGCCCAGGGTCAGGCTTTGCAGCAGCAGGTTGCCGCGCTCGGGGTGCAGGAACTGCGGGAAGAAGGAGAGGTAAAACATCGCGACCTTGGGGTTCAGCAGGTTGGTCATGAAGCCCATGAGGAACAGCGTGCGCGGCGGGTCATTCGGCAGTTCGCGGGTTTCAAAGGGCGCGAGGCCGCCCGGTTTGACGGCCTGCCAGGCCATCCACAGCAGGTAGGCCGCGCCCGCCACCTTGATCGCATCGAAGGCCAGCGGAACGGCCAGCAGCAGCGCCGTGAGCCCGAAGGACGCGGCCAGCAGGTGCACCACAAAACCCAGTGCCACGCCGCTGAGCGACACCATGCCGGCGCCGCGGCCCTGGCACAGCGTGCGTGAGATGCAATAAATCATGTTGGGCCCGGGCGTGAGCACCAGCACCAGGGCGGCGAGGGCGAACCAGGCAAGTTCGGTGGTGTTGAATGGCATTTCAAACTCCTTTGGATTCCAGTGTGACGAGGCCGCGCGGCGTTTGCAGTGTGGCGATGAGGTTGGGCGGACCCTGCGCCAGGCCYACGCCCGCCAGGCCCAGGGCTTCGTAGCCGCCGCGCAGCGCATCGGGGCGCGGGTGGCTCGCATGCAGCGATTGCAGCGTGACGCCCGAGGGCGCCATGCCGTCGGCCGGATGGGCGTCGCCCCACTCGATCAGTGTGGGCAGCGCGCCATAGAACAGTCGCTGGCCGTCTTCGCGCACGGTGATCTTCCAGGCCAGCGGGCCTTGCGGCGTCATGCGCGAGACTTCGAGCACTTCGCCGCGGTCCAGTCCCAGCCGGCCAAGCGCGCGCACGGCCGCACCCACACGGGGCGTCGAGGCCACAAAATGTGCCAGCTGCGGGCCGGTTTTGGCCAGCCGCAACTGCAGTTCGCGGTCGTCGAGGTCATACCAGCGCCTGGCCGGCGCCACGCGCGGGTTTGGTGTTCCCGGGTTGATCGCGATGATTTCGAAATAAGCCCGCGGAAAGGCCGGCGAGGCCACCGTGAACAAACGGTTGTGCGTGCCCATCAGCCCATGTTCGCCGCCCGGGCCGGGCGTGATGCCCAGCACACGCTCACACCACTGCACGCCTTGCTCCAGGCTGGCTGCCACCACCACGAGGTGGTCGACCTGCGAGGCCAGTGGCGGTGAGGGTGCTGTGTGTTCCATCGGTTTGAGCCTGTTGCTAAAGCGTGACGCTTCCGTCCACGCAGCTCACCGATTCACCGCCGACCCAGACCTGGCCTTCCGCGTCGCGTTCGATGTGCACCTGGCCCGCGCGGCCCAGGCACACGCCCTGTGAGGCGGTGTAGCGCCCGGGCGCATGGCCCTCGGCGATCAACCACTGCGCCAGGCTGGCGTTGAGGCTGCCGGTGACCGGGTCTTCATCGACGCCTATGGGCGCGGCAAAGGCGCGTACTTCAAAGTCCGGTGCAAACGCCGTGGAGGCGGCGGAAGCAGCCGGCGCCTGGGCGAAGGCCTTGGCCTCGCGGTTGGCGCGCGCGATCAGCGGCGCGGCATCTTCATGCGGGTAGCGCGCGACGACGCCGACCTTGATGTCCAGCTTGGCCAGCGCCTTGTGGTCGGGCACCAGGCTCAGCACGGTCTCGGGACTGTCCAGCAGCAGGCCCAGCCAAAGCGGGCCGTTGTCCAGGCATTGCGCGGCCAGGACCTGCTTGGCCTTGAGTCCCAGCGCGGCCGCCACCTGGGCCAGCACCGTGGGGCTGGGCGCCGAGCGCTTGAGCGCCGGCGCGGCGAAGGCCAGGCGCCGGGTGCCCGGCTCGCGGCGAATTTTCACCAGGCCGACCCTGCATTCCTGCACGATGAAATCCTTGGAACGCGGCTGCCCGCCGGCTTCCAGCCAGCTGTGGCAGCTGCCCAGCGTGGGATGGCCGGCGAAAGGCAGCTCGCCGCCCGGCGTGAAGATGCGCACGCGGTAGTCGGCCGTGGCGTCCGTGGGCGGCAGCAGGAAAGTCGTTTCCGAGAGATTGGTCCATTTGGCAAAGCGCTGCATCGCGGCATCGTCCAGGCCGCTGCCGTCCATCACCACGGCCAGGGGGTTGCCGTAGTAAGGGGTGGGGGTGAATACGTCGACTTGCTTGAATGCGCGTTGCTTCATGGGAGTTTTCAGTTTTCCGGGGTGGGTTGAAGATTCAGGAGAGAGGCAGATCCAGCACGCCGCGCGCGGCCGGCCGCGCCAGCAGGGTCTGGTACCAGCGGTCCAGGTGGGGCCGTGCGGGCCGCGGCTGCGGCAGGCCGAACCAGCGGTGCATTTCGCAGCCCAGCGGGATGTCGGCCATGCCGAAGTGTTCGCCGCCGATGAAAGCGTGCTCGGCCAGGTGCGCATCGAGCAAGGCCAGCAGCGGCTCGGTAGCGGCCACGGACTGCGCGATCAGCGCCGGGTTGCGCTGTTCCGCCGGCGTGCGTATCCACTGGATGAAGGCGGCGCGGCCCGCCGGGTTGAAGGTGGTCTGCTGCCAGTCCATCCACTGTTCGGCGGCAAAGCGCTGTGGCAGCGTTGCGGGATAAAAGTCGCCCAGCGAGTATTTGGCGCACAGGTAACGCACGATGACGTTGGATTCCCAGACCAGGACGTCCCCGTCTTCCACCAGCGGCACCAGCGCGTTCGGATTCTTGCGCTGGTAATCCGGCTCCTTGACGATGCCGAAGGGGCCGCCGGCGTCGGTACGCTGCAGGGTCAGGCCCAGTTCCTGCGCGGCCCACACTACCTTGCGGACATTGATGGAGCTGATGCGCCCCCAGAGATGAAGCATGTCAGATTCCTTTGTCCATCATGCCGCCGCGCGCAGTTCAGGCACGCCCGTGGGCAGTTGTTCGCGTATGGCCGCGGCCAGCGCGGCGATGCCGATGTTGATCTGCTCGACGCTCGACGTCACAAAAGACAGGCGCAGGGTGCGGGCGTCGGCATGGTCGGCGTAGAAAGCCCAGCCGGGCACAAAGGCCACGTTGCGCTCCACGGCCTTGGGCAGCAGGTCGATGGCGTTCATGCCTTCGGGCAGGCGCACCCACAAAAACATGCCGCCGGCCGGCGTGTTCCAGCTCACGCCTTCGGGCATGTCGCGTTGCATGGCGGCCAGCATGGCGTCGCGCTGCGATTTGTAGAGCGCGCGTATGGTCGGCACGTGGCGCTCCAGGAAATTGTTCTTCATGGTCTCGACCACCATGCGCTGGTTGAAGCCCGGCGTGTGCAGGTCGGCGGCCTGCTTGGCCTGCAGCAGCTTGGGGTACAGCGCCTTGGGCGCGACCAGGAAGCCCAGGCGCAGGCCGGGCGCCAGGATCTTGGAAAAGGAGCCCATGTAGACGCAGCCTTCGGGATTGCGCGCCGTCAGCGGCAGCGGCGGCGGCGTGTCGAACCACAGGTCGCCGTAGGGGTTGTCCTCGACGATGGGCAGGCCCAGGCGCGCGGCCTCGGCGCTCAGCGCGGCGCGGCGCGCTTCGCTCATGGTGCGGCCGGTCGGGTTCTGGAAATTGGGCAGCACGTAGAAGAAACGCGCGCCGGCGGCCTTGCTCGCCAGGTCCTTGATATCCACACCTTCGTCATCGCTGGCCACGCCCACAACCTCGGGCTCCATGGGCGTGAAGGCCTGCAGCGCACCCAGGTAGGTGGGCGTTTCGACCAGCACGCGGCTGCCTTCATCGATCAGGATCTTGGCGATCAGGTCCAGGCCCTGCTGCG
Organism: Polaromonas sp. P1_G1; assembly: GCF_056405595.1. NCBI lineage: Bacteria > Pseudomonadati > Pseudomonadota > Betaproteobacteria > Burkholderiales > Comamonadaceae > Polaromonas > Polaromonas sp. P1_G1. The sequence goes on along the minus strand of NZ_JBFUBU010000061.1, from coordinate 4,927 downwards.
AGCCGGTGGTGATCAGCACCTGCGCCGGGTCGACTTCCCAGGGAAGCATGGCGGCCACCATCTCGCGCAGCGGGGCATAACCTTCGCTGGCAGCGTACTGCAGCGCGGCATGGCCGTCTTCGCGCAGCACCTTGTCGCAGGCTTCACGGAAAGCCGCGACCGGAAAGGTCTTGGGCGAGGGCAGGCCGCCGGCAAAACTGATGATGCCGGGCTTTTCGGTGACCTTGAGGATCTCGCGGATCACCGAAGGGTTCATTTTTTTGGCGCGTTGCGCTTGAGTCCATTCCATTTCACTCTCCTCCTTGCGGGCCGTCAAACAACCCTGGTCAAAAATCTCTTGCATCGCTTTCAACGCGGTGCGGCGCACCGGCGCGATGGCATGGGTGTGACGATGATCTCACCTTGGCCGTTCCGCGCAAAGTACCGTTCATGCGGCCGCTCCGGCGGACTGCATGGCGCGGATAAGCTCTATCGCCCGCCCGGCCACGCCGCGGGGGATCCCCCAATAGTCGAACACGCCGCCGTCGGACGCGTTGTGGCCGCAGACGACAAAGACACCTGTGCCCAGCTCACGCTTGAATTCACTGGCCAGCCAGCCGACAAAACCGCTGTTGGGAATGCCGGGCGCGAAATGAAAACAGACCACGGCATAGCGGTCTTCCGGTTGTGTGGGCACCGGCGCGGGCAGCAGTGCGCTCCACACCGCCTCGTCGCGCACCAGGGCCAGCGCGCCGCCGGCCAGTGACGCGAGATGCGCCGGAAATTCCGCCACGGGGAATTCGGCAAAGGTGTAATCGCCCGGCAGCACGTCGGCGCGCGCATGCGCCATCACGCGCAACAGCCGCCGGCGTGTCTGTTCGGGTGTTTCGGGTGTGACGTCCATGGGCTCAATCCACCACAAACAGGGTGGCGCCCAGCGGCGCGGTAGAGCGGTGGGCTTCGGCCTGGTCGGCGACCTGGTAGCTCATGCCGGGCTCCAGCGTGAAGCGCCGGCCGTCCTCGAGTTCGGTGTGCAGCTGGCCCTGCAGGCACAGCAGGATGTGGCCTTTTTTGCACCAGTGGTCGGACACATAACCCGGCGTGTACTCGACCATGCGCACGCGCACGTCGCCGAACTGCTGGGTGCGCCAGAAAGCCTTGCCTTCCAGGGCTGAATGTTCGCTGCGGGCCACGGCGGACCAGTCCGTCGTACCGAAAGGGATGTTGTGGATGTTCATGCGGCCTGCCCCGCCTTGAGCGCGCGTTCGTTGGGCGTGATGTGGGCGATGGTGCCGTCGCCGTAGGAGCGCAGCACCTGCGAGATGACGATGTGAAAGCCTTTGTACCACTGGGTGTACTGGCGTTTGGCTTCCAGGTGTTTCGGGTGGGCCGAGAAGGCGCGCAGCGCCTCCTGGTTGTCCCAGAAATAGGTCGCGTTGCTGCGCGTGCCGTCGGGCGAGCGCCAGGTTTCCGCGCCCAGGTAGCCGGGCGTGGCGTGGGCGGCTTCCTCGATCAGCGCGTCCAGCGCGTGGAAGCGTTCGTCATAGGTGCCGGGTTCGAAAATAAAGGCGGCGCAGTACATCAGGTCTTCCTCGGGTGCAGCAAAGAGGGGGGCATGGCGACGGGCTGGTGCACCGGCATTTTTTTGCCGATGAACACGGTGGCGATCACCGCCAGGCCGAAGCCGACGGTCACGGCGTCCAGGCGCTCGCCCAGCAGCGGCACCGCGAACAGCATGGACAAGAAAGGCTGCACCAGCTGCACCTGGCTCACGCGCACCGTGCCACCCAGCGCCAGGCCGCGGTACCAGGCGAAAAAGCCCAGCCACATCGAGAACACCGCGACATAGCCGAATCCCCACCATGCGGCGGCCTTGATGGGCCCGGTGGGCCAGCTGGAGGCGGCCAACGGCAAGGTCAGCGGCAGGGCCAGCAGCAGCGCCCAGCAGATCACGTGCTCGGCCCGCATGCGCTGCGAGAGCCTGGCGCCGTAGCCGTATCCGACGGCGGCACACAGCACGGCGGCCAGCAGCAACAGGTCGGCCGGGCTGATGGACAGGCTGCCGCTGCCCGAGCGCAGCATGGCAAAGGCCACCACCAGCGCGCTGCCCAGGGCGGCGCACAGCCAGAAACCCGCGGATGGGCGCTGGCGGTGCAGCAGCGCACCGACGGCCGCGGTGGCCAGCGGCAAGGTGCCGATGATCACGCTCGCATGCATGGCCTCCACATGGCGCATGGCGATGGAGGTGAAAAGCGGAAAGCCGAAGACCACGCCGCCCGCGGTGGCGGCCAGCGGCCACCAGTCCTCGCGCCGCGGAAAAGGCGCGCGCGTGGCCAGCAGGAACACGGCCGACAGTGCCGCGGCCACCACGGCGCGGCCCAGCGCGATGAAGACGCCCGACATCTGCGGCGCCTCGGGCGTGCCCACGGCCAGCCGGGTCATCGGCAGCGTGACCGAGAAAATCACGATGCCCAGCAGGCCGAACCAGAGGCCTTTGGTGATTTGTGTGTTCGGGCTCATATAAAGAGCATCCAAATCGCGGTGGCCACCAGCACGGCCGCCATGGCGTAATTGAACCAGCGCAGCCGCTGGCCGCTGCCGGCCGGGCCGGTGAGCCATTCGCGCAGCAGCGAGCCCGCGAGGGCATAGGCCAGGTTGCTGACGAAGGCATAGGCCAGCATCACGGGCAGCACGATGGCCAGGCGCATGCCGGGCGCTTCGCGGCCGGCGATCCAGCCGCTGACGATGGCCAGCGCCAGCATCCAGGCCTTGATGTTGACGAACTGCAGCGCAGCGCCCTGCCAGAAGGTGACGTTCAGGCGGGACGCGTCGGCCTCGCTGAGCTGGCGCGACTGCGAGACCTTGAAGGCCAGCCACAGCAAATAGGCCACACCGACGACCTTGACGGCCCAGCTCAGCAGCGGCACCGCGAGCACCAGCGCGCCCAGGCCCAGCGCGCACACCAGCAGCAATGCGCCCCAGCCGACCGGCACGGCGCAGACAAAAGGCAGCGCGCGGCGCAAACCGTGGTTGGCGCCCAGCGCGGTGGACAGCGTGGTGTTGGGCCCCGGCGAAAAGCTCATCGCCGTGGCCAGCACCAGTAAAGCCGTAAATTCTTGCCAGTTCATGTTTCAGACTTTATAGTTGAAAGCAATACACCACCAATACAGTTACCGGTACAAATTCCAAAACTGTATTGGTCAAATTGTCAGCACACACGCCCCGCCCCGGGGGCCACAAGGCTCGCACCATGTTGATGAAAACCGCTTCTCTCTCCCTGACCGAACAGCTTTCGGCGCGCTTTGCCGAGCGCATCCGCAGCCGCCTGCAGGCGCCCGGCGCGCGCCTGCCCTCGGTGCGCCTGTGCGCCGAGCAACAGGGCGTGAGCGTGTCCACCGTGGTGGCCGCGTATGACCAGCTGCTGGCGCAGGGCCTGGTGGTGGCACGCAAGAACCGCGGATTTTTTGTGCGCGATGCCTCGCTCAACGCGGCGCTGGCGCCGACCTTCCAGGCCCCGGCAGGGACGCAGGCCGGAAAGCCGGGGGCGGCGCCAGCGGCCGCCGGTGCCGCGGCCAGCCTGGCGCCGCTGGGCGCCTGGAGCACCGCCGGCTGGATGCACACGCGCCAGGCGCCGGTCGACGCGACCGCGCTGATACGCGGCATGTTCCACAAGGTCAGCAACAAGCCCCAGCCCGGCATGGGTGTGTTCCCGTCCGACTGGCTGGAGACCAGCTTCATGCCGACGGCCGTGCGCAAGGTCACCAGCGTCAGCGCGCTGCGGGATTTTTCGCTGCAGTACGGCGAGCCCATGGGCGACAGCGGCCTGCGACGCGCGCTGTCGCAGAAACTGAGCGCGCTCAATGTGCATGCCGTGCCCGAGCAGATCATCACCACGGTCGGCGCCACGCATGCGCTGGACATCGTGAGCCGCACGCTGCTGCGCGCCGGCGACTGCGTGATGGTGGAGGAGCCCGGCTGGGCCGTGGAATTCGCCCGGCTGGACGCGCTGGGCATGCGCATCCTGCCGGTGCCGCGCCGCGCCGACGGGCCCGACCTGGAGGTGATGGCGCAGTACTGCGAAATCCACCAGCCCAAGCTGTTTGTCAGTGTCAGCGTGTTCCACAACCCCACCGGCTACTGCCTCACGCCGGGCAGCGCCCACCGCGTGCTACAGCTGGCGATGCAACACAACTTCCACATTGTTGAGGACGACACCTACAGCCACCTGGCGCCCGAACACGCCACCCGGCTGTGCTCGCTCGACGGTTTGCAGCGCACGATTTACGTCAGCGGTTTCGCCAAAATCCTCGCGCCCGGCTGGCGCGTCGGCTTCATGGCCGCGCCGCCCGACCTGGTCGAGCGCCTGCTGGATACCAAGCTGCTGGCCACGCTGACGACACCGGCCCTGCTCGAAAAGGCGCTGGCCTGGTGCATAGACCAGGGCCAGCTGCGGCGCCACGCCGAACGCATACGCACCCGGCTGGATGCCGCGCGCGCCCGCAGCGTCAAACTGGCCGTGGCCCACGGCTGCACCTTCGCGGCCGAGCCCGCGGGCCTGTTCGGCTGGGTGGACACCGGCGTCGACACTGACGCGCTGGCGCAGCGCATGCTCGACGAGGGCTACCTGATCGCCCCGGGGGCGCTGTTCCATGCGGTGCGGGCGCCCAGCACTTTGATGCGGATCAATTTTGCGACTACGCAGGAGGCGGCGTTCTGGAAGGTTTTTGCTCGGCTTAGGGAAGCGGGGAAGTAGCCCGGGTCTTGCGCCGGCTTGCGCGCCTCCTCTCCTCTGTTCTCTCTGCTGAGGGTTGCTGGCCGGGGGTAGCCCGGCGGCTACTCACTTTTCTTTTGCTTCGCCAAAAGAAAAGTAAGCAAAAGAAAAGGCGACCCTGGTTGCTGCGTCCCTCCGCTTCGCTACGGGCAACCTGCGGTGCTCGGTTCAGGTTCA
>NZ_JBFUBU010000060.1:0-24449 GCF_056405595.1 Polaromonas sp. P1_G1 | reverse complement strand
GCGCTAACCCATAGCTGTGCTATGGGTGTCGCACCGCGCCTTGCATCCCATCCCGAGAAGGTGCTTGCGCGGCCCCGTTTAGACCGTGAACAGGTTCGAACCCGCGATTTTAAGTCGCCCAGGGGCCATGGCGCCCCGCCAAGCCCCCATGACCCCAGTGGGCGCCGCCACGGCGTTAGACTTCAGGCCACCCCCGCCACGTCAGATTCAACGGAGTATTTCCCCATGTCCCTGGACACACAGGCAGTCCTGAATGCCGCGCAAACCGTGCTCGACCCGAATACCGGCAAGGATTTTGTCAGCACCAAGGCGCTGAAAAACCTGCAGCTCAGCGGTAGCGACGTGTCCTTTGACGTCGAGCTCGGCTACCCGGCCAAGAGCCAGATTGCCGGCCTGCGCAAAAGCCTGATCGCCGCCGTCAAGGGCGTGCCTGGCGTCGGTAACGTCTCAATCAACGTGACGGTCAAGATCGCCAGCCACAGCGTGCAGCGCGGCGTGCAACTGCTGCCCAACGTCAAGAACATCATCGCGGTGGCGTCCGGCAAGGGCGGGGTCGGCAAAAGCACCACCGCCGTCAACCTGGCGCTGGCCCTGGCTGCCGAGGGTGCCAGCGTGGGCCTGCTCGACGCCGACATCTACGGCCCCAGCCAGCCCATGATGATGGGCATAGAGGGCCGGCCCGAGAGCGTGGACGGCAAGAACATGGAGCCCATGGAGAACTACGGCATCCAGGTGATGTCCATCGGTTTCCTGGTCGCCCAGGACGAGGCCATGATCTGGCGCGGCCCCATGGCCACCCAGGCGCTGGAGCAACTGCTGCGCCAGACCAACTGGAAAGACCTGGACTACCTGATCGTCGACATGCCGCCCGGCACCGGCGACATCCAGCTCACGCTGTCGCAGCGCGTGCCCATGACGGGCGCCGTCATCGTCACTACGCCGCAGGACATCGCGCTGCTCGACGCCAAAAAAGGCATCAAGATGTTCGAGAAGGTCGGCGTGCCCATCCTGGGCATCGTCGAGAACATGGCGGTGCACATCTGCAGCAACTGCGGCCATGCCGAGCACATCTTCGGCGAGGGCGGCGGCAAGAAGATGGCGGCCGACTACAAGATGGACTACCTGGGCGCGCTGCCACTGGACATGCAGATCCGCCTGCAGGCCGACAACGGCCGGCCCACCGTGGTGGCCGACCCGGACGGCGAGGTCGCCGGCATCTACAAGGCCGTGGCGCGCAAGATGGCCGTCACCGTGGCGGCCAAGTCCAAGGACTTCTCCGCCAAGTTCCCGACCATCACCATCAGCAAGAACACCTGAAGCGCACCAGGCGGCGAGGCGCACCCCCATGAACCTGCTGGCATCCCTGCGTTACCTGGCCGCGCTCGACGAGCACAAACATTTCGGCCGGGCGGCGCAGGCTTGCCACATCACGCAGCCGGCGCTGTCCAACGCGCTGCGCGCGCTGGAGCGTGAGTTCGGCACCGTCATCGTGCGGCGCGGACGCAACTTCGAAGGCCTCACGCCCGAAGGCGAGCGCGTGCTGCTCAGCGCCCAGCGCATGCTGCATGAGCGCGAGCTGCTGCAGCAGGAGCTCGACAGCGGCATCGGCAAGCCGCAGGGCAGCCTCAGCATAGGCGCCGTGCCCACCGCCATGCCGGTCGCCGCGCGTTTTTGCGCGCTGCTGCAGGCGCGCTACCCCGGCATCTCGCCGACGGTGCGCTCCATGAGCTCCAACGAACTCGAGGCTGGACTCGAAAGCCTGTCCCTGGACATGGGCCTGGGCTATACCGACCGGCTGCGCGCCAACGGGCCCAGCCTGCGCCAGATCAAGCAATACACCGAGCACTACTTCTTTGTCCGCCGCGCCGCCAAGCCGAGCCAGGACCTGATGCAGATAGGCCCCAAGATCACCTGGGCCGAGGCCGCCAAACACCCGCTGTGCCTGCTCACGCGCGAGATGCACAACCGCACCATCGTCGACAAGGCTTTCCAGGAAGCCGGCGAGGCCTGCGAGCCCGTGATCCAGACCAACTCCATCCTCACGCTCGCGCTGTCGGTGGCCGAGGGCAATGTCTGCACCGTGATGCCGGGCGCGCTGGTCGGCGCGGTGCGCGGCTACCGCGAACTCGAAGCCCTGCCCCTGGTCAGCCCCGAGGTGCGCACCAGCATAGGCTTCATGGCCCAGGGCGGCGACCCTTCCCGCACCCTCGAAGCGGCACTGGCCCTGGCCCAGGACGCAGGCTGGCTGCGCCACGCAGCCGCCCACAGCGGTTTGCTAAGCGTCTAGCCGCTTCCAGCGAATCTCCCCCCACACACACCAGCAAGGGGCTCCCACACCAGCAGGGGCCGCGGAACCGGCTTTGCCGGGCCGCAGGCGCAGCGGCCCCCTCGGGGGGCAGCGACCCACACGAAGTGGGGGAGCGTGGGGGCTCGTTTACCCTGATTTAGTTTTTGAATGGGGGCATGTCTCGATTCAATTTGACCGTGTTGCTGTGTGGCCGCGACACTTCGCGCACCTCGATCAGGGTGGGAAATACATAAGCAATAACACGGAGATGAAAGACATGTCAGGTTTCCTCGATAAAGAGCGCATCATTGCCGGCCCCGGCTTCAACCGCTGGCTGGTTCCTCCCGCCGCGCTGGCGATCCACCTGTGCATAGGCATGGCCTATGGTTTTTCGGTGTTCTGGCTGCCGCTGTCCAGGGCGCTGGGTATCAAGGAATCCATCAAATGCGGCCCTGAAGTCGGCTTTTTCGCCGAGCTGTTCACCACCAGCTGCGACTGGAAGATCTCCACGCTGGGCTGGATGTACACCCTGTTCTTCGTGCTGCTGGGCATTTCGGCGGCCACCTGGGGCGGCTGGCTGGAACGCGCCGGCCCGCGCAAGGCCGGCGTGGTGTCGGCCGTCTGCTGGTGCGGCGGCATGCTGATCTCGGCGCTGGGCATTTACCTGCACCAGTTCTGGCTCATGATCCTCGGCTCGGGCGTCATCGGCGGCATAGGCCTGGGCCTGGGCTACATCTCGCCGGTCTCCACGCTGATCAAGTGGTTCCCGGACCGCCGCGGCATGGCCACCGGCATGGCCATCATGGGCTTCGGCGGCGGCGCGATGATAGGTTCGCCGCTGGCGGCCGACCTGATGAAATACTTTGCGACGCCGACCAGCGTGGGCGTGATGCAGACCTTYGTSGTSATGGCGCTGGTGTACTTTGTSTTCATGATGGCCGGYGCCTTCGGCTAYCGYGTGCCWGAAACCGGCTGGAAGCCCGAGGGCTGGACSCCGCCGCCCGCCGCCACCAACACCATGATCACGCAGCGCCACGTGCACGTGAAAAAAGTCTGGGGCATTCCCCAGTTCTGGTTGATCTGGATGGTGCTGTGCATGAACGTGAGCGCCGGCATCGGCGTGATCGGCATGGCCTCGCCCATGCTGCAGGAAGTCTTCGGCGGCTCGCTGATCGGCGTCGCCAAGAAGTTCGGCGAACTCGACAAGACCCAGCTGGCCGCCATTGCCGGCGTCGCCGCGGGCTTTACCGCGCTGCTGAGCCTGTTCAATATCGGCGGCCGTTTCTTCTGGGCCAGCCTGTCGGACAAGCTGGGCCGCAAGATGACCTATGTGGTGTTCTTCGTGCTGGGCGGCGTGCTGTATTTCAGCGTGCCGGGCAGCGCGGCGGCCGGCAGCATTTTGCTGTTCGTCGGCGCCTTCTGCGTGATCCTGAGCATGTATGGCGGCGGCTTTGCCACCGTGCCGGCCTACCTCGCCGACATCTTCGGCACCCAGATGGTGGGAGCCATCCACGGCCGCCTGCTGACGGCCTGGGCCACGGCCGGCATCCTGGGCCCGGTGGTGGTGAACTACATGCGCGAATACCAGCTCGGCCTTGGCATCCCGCGTGAACAGGTCTATAACCAGACCATGTACATCCTGGTGGGCATGCTGGTGATAGGACTCATCTGCAACCTGCTGGTGCGCCCGCTGAACCCCAAGTGGTTCATGACGGACAGCGAACTCGCGGAAGAAAAACGCCTGGCGCACGAAAAAGCCGCGGCCTCCGAACTGCACCGCACAAACGGCGGCAATGGCGGCAACGGCAGCACGGTCAGCCCCGCGGTGGTGGTGCTGGCCTGGCTCGCGGTGGGCATTCCCCTGGCCTGGGGCATCTACCGCACGCTGCAAAGCGTGGCCAAGTTTTTTGCCTGAGCATTCCTTTACCGATTGATTGACGATTTTTAGTTTCAAGCCAAGCCGTCCCCGCACGCCCGCGCGGGGACGTCGGCCCAGCCAACAATGAACCATCCTGGCCGCAGTCCCGAAGTCAAAGCCGTCGCCGTCGCCACGGTCGACGAAATGCGCGAGCGCATACGCCGCAAGAGCAAACTCAAGGGGCGCCAGGCGGACGACACCTCCCTGGACGAGGTGCGCGCGCTGATAGGCGCGCGACCCCAGGACGGCCACAGGCGAGACCTGYTGATCGAGCACCTGCACACGCTCAACGACGCTTACCGCTGCCTGCACGACAGGCACCTGGTGGCGCTGGCCAAGGAGATGAACATCCCCATGGCCGAGGTCTACGAGGTCGCGACTTTTTATCACCACTTTGAGGTGGTGCGCGGCGATGGCCAGGCCCCGGGCCTGACGGTGCGGGTCTGCGACGGCCTGGCCTGCGAGCTGGCCGGCGCGCAGGACCTGCTGGCGCGCCTGCCGGCACTGCTGGGAAGCCAGGACGTGCGCGTGATTGCGGCGCCCTGCATAGGCCGCTGCGAGCAGGCGCCCGCCGTGGCGGTGCACCAGCAGGCCGTGCCCTTCGCGACGCTGGAGACCGTGGTTTCCGCGGTCGGGCAGGCGCCGGCGCCCGCAAGCACGGCGCAGGCCGCCACTCCTTTCATCGCTGCCGATTTCGCGGAGCACAGCGTGACCGGCACCGGCGTGGTGGACGCCATGCCTGGGTACACCGGCTACGCGCTGTACCGCGCGCACGGCGGCTATGCGCTGGCCGCCGCGGTGGTCAATGGCGAAGAGGACGCGGAACGCATCATCAAGGCCATGGAAGACTCGGGCCTGCGCGGCCTGGGCGGCGCGGGTTTTCCGGCCGGCCGAAAATGGCGCATCGTGCGCGATCAACCGGCGCCGCGCCTGATGGCCGTCAACATCGACGAGGGCGAACCCGGCACCTTCAAGGACCGCAGCTACCTGGAGCGCGACCCGCACCGCTTCCTCGAGGGCCTGCTCATCGCGGCCCAGGTGGTGGGCGTGGAGGCCTGCTACATCTACCTGCGCGACGAATACCATGACTGCCGCGCCATCCTGCAGGCCGAGCTGGACAAACTGCGCGCGAACCCGCCTTGCGAGCTGCCGCTGATCGAGCTGCGGCGCGGCGCGGGCGCCTACATCTGCGGCGAAGAGTCCGCGATGATCGAAAGCATTGAGGGCAAACGCGGTGAGCCGCGCATGCGCCCGCCCTACATCGCGCAGGTGGGCCTGTTCGGCCGGCCCACGCTGGAACACAACTTCGAGACCCTGTACTGGGTGCGCGACATCGTCGAAAAAGGCCCGCAGTGGTTCAGCGGCTTCGGCCGCAACGGCCGCAAGGGCCTGCGCAGCTTCAGCGTGAGCGGCCGCGTGAAGCACCCCGGCGTCAAGCTGGCGCCGGCCGGCATCACCGTGCGCGAGCTGATCGCCGAATACTGCGGCGGCATGGCCGAGGGCCACGACTTCTACGCCTACCTGCCCGGCGGCGCTTCGGGCGGCATTTTGCCGGCCTCGCTTGGCGACATCCCGCTGGATTTCGACACCCTGCAGCCCTATGGTTGTTTCATAGGCTCGGCCGCCGTCATGGTGCTGGGCCACCAGGACCGCGCGCGCGACGCCGCCCTCAACATGATGAAGTTCTTCGAACACGAAAGCTGCGGCCAGTGCACGCCCTGCCGCGTCGGCACGGCCAAGGCCGCGAAGCTGATGCAGGCCGAGCACTGGGACGGCGACACGCTGGAAGACCTCAACGTCGTGATGACCGACGCTTCCATCTGCKGCCTGGGCCAGGCCGCGCCCAACCCGGTGCGTAGCATCCAGAAATATTTCCCGCACGAGATTGGAGCCACCGCATGAACGCTCCCGCCAAACTGGTTGAAGTGACGCCGCAAACCGTCGAGTTCAAGCTCGACGGCAAAACCGTCCAGGCCTACGAAGGCGAGACCATCTTCAAGGCCGCCGCGCGCCACGGCGTGGACATTCCGCATCTTTGCTACAAGGACGGCCTGCGKSCCGACGGCAAYTGCCGCGCCTGCGTGGTCGAGRTCAAGGGCGAGCGCACGCTGGCCCCCAGCTGCTGCCGCAACGCTACGGCCGGCATGGAGGTGCAGGCGCAAAGCGAGCGCGCGCTCAAGAGCCAGAAGATGGTGCTCGAGATGCTGCTGTCGGACATGCCCGATACCGGCTACAAATGGAATGAAAAAGACGAGTCGCTGCAGCACGGCGAGCTCAGCGAATGGGCGGCCCGCATGGAGGTGCAGGTGCGCCCCGAATTCAAGGCCCTGCGCCGCGAACAGCCAAAGGCCGACGTCTCGCATCCCGCCATGGCGGTGAACCTGGACGCCTGCATCCAGTGCAACCGTTGCGTGCGCGCCTGCCGCGAAGAGCAGGTCAACGACGTGATCGGCTACGCCATGCGCGGCTCGCACAGCGAAATCGTGTTCGACCTCAACGATCCCATGGGCGACAGCACCTGTGTGGCTTGCGGCGAATGTGTGCAGGCCTGCCCCACGGGTGCGCTCATGCCGAAATCCCAGGTCGGTTCGCAGGTGGTCGACAAAAAGGTCGACTCGGTCTGCCCCTTCTGCGGCGTCGGCTGCCTGCTGACCTACAACGTCAAGGACAACAAGATCGTCAGCGTGGACGGGCGCGACGGCCCGGCCAACCATTCGCGCCTGTGCGTCAAGGGTCGTTTCGGCTTTGACTATGCACACAGCCCGCAGCGCCTGACGGTGCCGCTGGTCCGCAAGGCCGGCGTGTCCAAGGACCCCGAGGCGCTGCAGCACCTCAACCGCGACAGCGCCGACTGGTCCGAGGTGTTCCGCGAAGCCACATGGGAAGAGGCGCTGGCACTTTCCGCAGGCAGCCTCAAGGACCTGCGCGACACGCACGGCAAGAAGGCGCTGGCCGGTTTCGGCTCGGCCAAGGGCAGCAACGAAGAGGCCTATTTGTTCCAGAAGCTGGTGCGCACCGGCTTTGGTTCCAACAACGTGGACCACTGCACGCGGCTGTGCCACGCCTCCAGTGTCGCGGCGCTGCTTGAAGGTGTGGGCTCGGGCGCGGTGAGCAACCAGGTCAACGACGTGGAGCACTCGGACCTGATCTTCGTGATCGGCTCCAACCCCACCGCCAACCACCCGGTGGCCGCCACCTGGATGAAGAACGCGGCGAAGAACGGCGCCAAGATCGTGCTCGCCGACCCGCGCGTCACCGACATCGGCAAACACGCCTGGCGCACGCTGCAGTTCAAGGCCGACACCGACGTGGCCATGCTCAACGCGCTGATCCACACCGTGATCGACGAAGGCCTGGCCGACCAGGACTTCATCAGCAAGCGCGCCAGCAACTACGAGGCGCTGAAGGAAAACGTCAAGGGCTACAGCCCCGAGGCCATGGAGCCCATCTGCGGCATCCCGGCGCAAACCCTGCGTGAGGTGGCGCGCGAATTCGCCAAGGCCAAGGGCGCGATGATCCTGTGGGGCATGGGCATCAGCCAGCACGTGCACGGCACCGACAACGCGCGCTGCCTGATCGCGCTGGTCACGGTGACCGGCCAGATCGGCAAGCCCGGCTCCGGCCTGCATCCGCTGCGCGGCCAGAACAACGTGCAGGGCGCCAGCGACGCGGGCCTGATCCCCATGATGTTCCCCAACTACCAGCGCGTGGACAACGCCGGTGCGCACGCCTGGTTCGAGAAATTCTGGGACACCCCGCTGGACGAAAAGCCCGGCTACACCGTGGTCGAGATCATGCACAAGGCGCTTGCGCCCGACAGCGACCCGCACAAGATACGCGGCATGTACATCATGGGCGAGAACCCGGCCATGAGCGACCCCGACCTCAACCACGCGCGCCACGCGCTGGCCAGCCTGCAGCACCTGGTGGTGCAGGACATCTTCATGACCGAAACCGCCTGGCTCGCCGACGTCGTGCTGCCGGCCACCGCCTGGCCCGAAAAAACCGGCACCGTCAGCAACACCGACCGCATGGTGCAGCTGGGCAAGCAGGCGGTCACGCCGCCCGGCGAGGCCAAACCCGACCTCTGGATCATCCAGCAGATCGCGCAGCGCATGGGGCTCAGCTGGAACTACGCGGGCGAGCATTCGGGCGTCGCGGCCGTCTACGAGGAAATGCGCCAGGCCATGCACGCGGCCATCTCGGGCATCACCTGGGAGCGCCTGGAGCGCGAGTCCAGCGTGACCTACCCTTGCCTCACCGAAGACGACCCCGGCGCGCCCACGGTGTTCATCGATCGCTTCGCCACCAACGACGGCCGGGTCCACCTGGTGCCCGCCGACATCATCCCGGCCAACGAGCGGCCCGATGCGGACTACCCCTTTGTGCTGATCACCGGGCGGCAGCTTGAGCACTGGCACACCGGCAGCATGACGCGGCGCGCCACGGTCCTCGACGCGATAGAGCCCATGGCCACGGCCTCGCTGTGCGGCGACGACCTGGCCGAGCTGGGCCTGCAAGCCGGCGACGTGATCACGGTGCAGTCGCGCCGCGGCCAGGTCGCCATCCACGTGCGGCGCGACGACGGCACGCCGCACGGCGCCATCTTCATTCCCTTCGCCTATTACGAGGCGGCCGCCAACCTGATGACCAATGCCGCGCTGGACCCCTTCGGCAAGATCCCGGAGTTCAAGTACTGCGCGGTCGCGATACGCCGCGGCGGCCAGGTGTCGGCCACCCAGGGTTATGGCGAAGGGGTCGGCTCCCGTTAGGGTCTTTGCCGCGGGGAAGAAGGCCCGGCCGTACACTGCGGGCATGCCTGATTTCCAGCTGCGCTCTCCCGAAACAGACGCCGCCACGCCCCGGCCCTGCACGGCGGTGGCCGTCGTCATGCGCCGCGAGCGCATAGACAACCGCTGGCAGCCCTGGCGCTGGGTGCTGGCCGACGTCGTGCCCCATGAAGACGGTTTCGGCGCCGCGCCGCGGCTGCTGCTGAAGGATGAGCGCGAGGAGCGCTGGCTGCACCCGGGCTTTGGGGTCGAGCTGTTCACCGACGACGCCGAAGGTTATTACCTCAACGCCAGCACCGCGCAGCCCTGCTTTTGGGTGGTGTGGCGCATGGAAGAGGACGCGCGGCTGGCCGAAGAGCCCGTTGCCATTCCCCAGATCGTCACCTTGAGCTACCACGATGCCGGCCGCTGGTTGGACGCGCAGGAAACCGTGGAGCAGGTGCCCGCGCCGCCCGAGGTCGTGCAGTGGCTGCAGGCATTCGTCGATCAGCACCACGTGCTCGAGCCCAAGCGCCGGCAACGGCCGCAAAGCTTCAAGCCGCTGACAGACCGCTTTGGCAACCCGGCCAGCGTGAGCACCGGTAAAAAAACCGGCGGGGGCGGCCATGGCTGAGGAAGCAGGCTTCCTGGGCCGCTGGGCGCGCCGCAAAGAGGAGGCGCGCCAGGGCAAGGCTTTGGAGGAGCCGGCCGCCGCCGTTCCAGCCACCTCGGTCGATCCCGCAGCGCCTGCGGCCGGGACGCAAGCCGCAAGCCCGGCGCCGGATCCTGCCGCCACGCCCGATGCCGAGCCCCCTAAGGCGCTGACGCTGGAAGACGCCCGGGTGTTGACCCAGGATTCCGATTTCAAGCCCTTCATGGCCGGCGGCGTGAGCCCCGAGGTGCGCAACGCGGCCATGAAAAAACTCTTCGCCGATCCGCACTTCAATGTGATGGACGGCCTGGATACCTATATCGACGATTACTCCAAATTCGAGCCGATTCCCGAATCCATGCTGCGGCAGATGGCCAGCGCGAAGTTTTTGAAACTGTTTGGCGACGAGGATGATGACAAGAAGGATGGCGCGCAGGACCACGCGGCCCCGCCGCGGGAAAGCGCCAATAACCCCACGGATGAAACCGTGGCACAGTCCTCCTATGAAAACCCGGACATAGCTCCCACCGAGCCTGCCGGGCCGCCAGAGACCAGCCAACCCGTGCCTCCCGTGGCCGGTAGCCAACAAGACCATGCCCACACTGATTTGCGACTGCAACCAGACCATGCCGCTCCAGCCCCAGGCGCTGGGCGCGGCGCTCAATGAGAGCCTGACGCTGCATTCAGCGCTGTGCCGGCGCGAGGCGGGGGCTTTCCAGAAGGCCGTGCAATCGGGCGACGACGTGGTGGTCGCCTGTACCCAGGAAAAGCGATTGTTCGCCGAGGTCGGCGCGCAGACCCCCGGCGCGACGTCGGTCGTCAAGTTCGTCAACATCCGCGAGACTGGCGGCTGGAGCAAGGATGCCTCCGCCGCCATGCCGAAAATCGCGGCGCTGCTGGCCGCTGCCCAACTGCCCGACGCCGAGCCCGTGGCCACCGTCACTTACAAGAGTGCCGGCCGCCTGCTGATCGTCGGCGCGCTGGACCAGGCCGAACAGGTAGCGGCGCTGCTGGCTGACACGCTGGAGGTGACGATCTTCGCGCAGGGCGTTTCCGCCTCGGCGCAGGCCGGCATTCCCGCCAGCCTTCCCGCGCAGGAACGCAAATACCCCGTGGTCAGCGGCGAGCGGCTCGCGCTCAGCGGCTGGCTGGGTGCTTTCAAGGCCAGCTGGGACAAGACCAATCCCATAGACCTGGACCTGTGCACGCGCTGCAATGCCTGCGTCGCCGTCTGCCCCGAAGGCGCGATCGACCTGAGCTACCAGGTGGACGCCGGTAAGTGCACCTCCCATCGTGACTGCGTGGCCGTCTGCAAGGTGGCCGGTGCGATCGACTTCAACCGCGAGCCGCAAACGCTCACCGAGGCGTTTGACCTGGTGCTCGACCTGGGCGCCACGCCGCTGATCACCCTGCATGCGCCGCCGCAAGGCTATTTCGCGCTGGACACCTCCGCCGGCCTGGCCTCGCCCGGCCTTCTGGCCACCGTGGTCAAGCTGCGCGACATGGTGGGAGAGTTCGAGAAGCCCAAGTTTTTTGCCTATAAACAAAAGCTCTGCGCTCATAGTCGCAACGAGACCGTGGGCTGCAATGCCTGCATAGACATCTGCTCGGCGGGCGCCGTCAGCAGCGAGAAAAAACGCCAGCAGATCGTCGTCAACCCCAACCTCTGCGTAGGCTGCGGCGCCTGCACCACCGTGTGCCCGACGGGTGCGCTCACTTACGCCTATCCGCGCGCGAGCGAACAGGGTGTGCGCTTCAAGACCTTGCTGTCGGCCTATGCCAAGGCCGGCGGCACGCAGCCTGCGCTGCTGTTCCACAGCCAGGACGGCGGCCAGCAGGCCGTCGAGGCCCTGGGCCGCGCCGCGCGCCTGCAAAAAACCGTGCGCGGCGTGCCTGCCAATGTGATCCCGCAAGCGCTCTGGCACACGGCCAGCCTGGGCCTGGACCTCTGGCTCAGCGCCATCGCTTTCGGCGCCGCGCAGGTCGCCATGCTGGTGACCGGCGAAGAAGCGCCGGCTTACCTTGACGGCCTCACGGCGCAGATGCGCGTGGCACAAGCCCTCATGAACGGCCTGGGCTATGCGGGCGTTCACTTTCACTTGCTGCGCACGCAAGCCGGTGACATTGCCGGCCTTGACGTCGGCCTGCAAACCCTGGCCCGCAGCCGGCCCGCCGTGCCCGCGGCCCCCGCGCGTTTTGCCGTCGCGCAGGAAAAACGCAGCACGCTGGACATGGCGCTGGACCACCTGATGGCGCAGGCACCCGCAGCCCTGCCTGAAGCGATCGCGCTGCCGGCCCAGGGCTCGCCCTTCGGCAGCCTGGTGGTCAATGCCGACAGCTGTACGCTGTGCCTGAGCTGCGTCAGCGCCTGCCCGGCCAGCGCGCTGCAGGACAACCCGGATCGCCCGCAACTCAAGTTCATTGAGAAAAATTGCGTGCAGTGCGGCCTGTGCGCCACCACCTGCCCCGAGGATGCGATCACGCTGCAACCGCGCCTGCTGCTGTCGCCGCAGCGCAAGGAGGCGAGGGTGCTCAACGAAAGCGCGCCCTACCATTGCATACGCTGCGCCAAGCCCTTCGGCACGCTCAAGGGCATCGAGTCCATGCTCGGCAAACTGGCCGGCCATGCGATGTTCCAGGGCGCCGCGGCCGACCGCCTCAAGATGTGCGGCGACTGCCGCGTCATCGACCTGTATTCCGCCGACAACGAAGTCAGGATCACCGACATCCGCTGAGCACCCGATCACAAGAACAAGACGCCGCCATGACACCCGCCTCTCTCACCGCCTCTGCCCTGGATGAAGAAACCGCGCGCGCCGAAGTTTACGGCCTGCTGGCCGCGCTGTACTACGCCGCGCCATCGGCCGAACTCTATGAAAACCTGCGCGTCGCCGTGACGGCTGCGCCCGCCGAGGGCGCGATGCTGGAAAGTCCCTGGGGCGAGCTGGTGGCCGCGGCGCGCGCGCAAAGCCTGGAGGCCGTCAAGCAGGAGCACGATGCGCTGTTCGGCGGCGTGGGCAAGCCCGAGGTATACCTCTTTGGTTCTCATTACCTCAGTGGTTTCCTCAACGAAAAACCGCTGGCCGCCCTGCGCACCGAGCTCGCGGCGCTGGGCCTGGCGCGCGACGAAGCCATGCCCGAAACCGAAGACCATGTGGCCTACCTCTGCGAAGTCATGCGCTACCTGATCGCCGGCGACGACGTGGCCGTGGCCAACCTCACGCGGCAGCGCGAGTTTTTCGGGCGCCATCTGCAGCCTTGGCTGCCCTTGATGTGCGAGGCCATCGCGCAACACCCCAAGGCGCGTTTTTACGCGGCGCTGGCGGCCTTCACGCAAGCCTTCATGAGCGTGGAGGCGCAGGGCTTCGACATGCTGGCCTGAGGGGCGGGCAAAGTTTTCTCAAATTGAGACCGCCCGCGGCAGGCCGCGCCACGCGGGCGCGCGGCGATCATAAGAGGGCCTATCGTTTTCCCTAGCCCCCCGGATTGAGTCGGGCAATCCATTGTGAAGCAGAGCCCTCTGACGTACAGTACTATGCAAACGGTTACATACCGAGCAAGCCTTCCCCTTGGAGAACACCATGCAGGACAGCCAGCCAAAACCCTCGCGACGGGGATTCTTTTTCGGCGCCGCCGCCACCGGTGCGGCCGCAGCAGCCGTCGTGGCCCTGCCCGGTGCGCCCGCTCTCCAGGCCGAACTCCCCGCGCCCAAGCCCGCTCCTGAAAAAGGCGGCGGCTACAGCCTCTCGGAACACGTCAAGCGCTATTACAAGACCACCCGCGTCTAGCCCGTTCGTCCGTCCTTCCGCGCCCGGCCCCGCTTTCACTTTTCCACGGAGAGCTTCATGCTGCTCACGAAAAAATCTTCCGAAGTCCATCCCGCGCACCGCGCCGGTTCCGCGCGTTTTGTGCAGAGCCTGTCGCGGGGCCTGTCCAATGCCTTGCCCACCATGGACCGCCGCGCATTTTTGCGCCGCTCCGGCCTGGGCGTCGGCGTGGGCCTGGCCGCGACGCAGCTGACCCTGGTCAAAAAAGCCGAGGCCGCCGCGCCCGGCGCCACGGCCGACGGCACCGGCAAGATCGAGGTCAAGCGCACGGTGTGCAGCCACTGCTCGGTCGGTTGCGCGGTCGACGCCGTGGTGGAGAACGGCATCTGGGTGCGCCAGGAGCCGGTGTTCGATTCCCCCATCAACCTTGGCGCGCACTGCGCCAAGGGCGCCGCGCTGCGCGAGCACGGCCACGGCGAGTACCGCCTGCGCTACCCGATGAAGCTGGTCAACGGCAAGTACGAGCGCATCAGCTGGGACACGGCCCTCAATGAAATCAGTGCCAAGCTGCTCGAGCTGCGCAAGGACAGCGGTCCCGATTCGGTGTACTGGGTGGGCTCCTCCAAGCACAGCAACGAGCAGGCTTACCTGATGCGCAAGTTCGTGAGCTTCTGGGGAAGCAACAACTGCGACCACCAGGCCCGCATCTGCCACTCGACCACGGTGGCCGGCGTTGCCAACACCTGGGGCTACGGCGCCATGACCAATTCCTACAACGACATGCAGAACAGCAAGTGCGCGTTGTACATAGGCTCGAATGCGGCCGAAGCCCACCCGGTCAGCATGCTGCACATGCTGCATTCCAAGGAAACCGGCTGCAAGCTGATCGTGGTGGACCCGCGCTTCACACGCACGGCGGCCAAGGCCGACGAGTATGTGCGCATACGCTCGGGCTCCGATATTCCCTTCCTCTTCGGCGTGCTGTACCACATCTTCAAGAACGGCTGGGAAGACAAGAAATACATCAACGACCGTGTTTACGGCATGGACAAGGTCAAGGCCGACGTGATGGCCAAGTGGACGCCCGACAAGGTGCTCGAAGCCTGCGGCGTGGACGAGGCCACCACGCTCAAGGTGGCCACCATGATGAGCCAGAACCGCCCCAGCACCATCGTCTGGTGCATGGGCCAGACGCAGCACACCACGGGCAACGCCATCGTGCGCGCCTCCTGCATCCTGCAACTGGCGCTGGGCAATATCGGCAAGTCCGGCGGCGGCGCGAATATTTTCCGCGGCCACGACAACGTGCAGGGCGCGACCGACGTCGGCCCCAACCCCGATTCGCTGCCCGGCTACTACGGCCTGGCCGAAGGCTCGTGGAAACATTTCGCCAAGACTTGGGGCGTGGACTTCGACTGGATCAAGGGCCGCTATGCCTCGGCCGCCATGATGGGCAAGCCCGGCATCACGGTCTCGCGCTGGATAGACGGCGTGCTCGAAAAAAACGAACTGATAGACCAGGATTCCAACCTGCGCGGCGTTTTCTTCTGGGGCCATGCGCCCAACTCGCAGACCCGCGGCCTCGAGATGAAGCGCGCCATGGACAAGCTGGACCTGCTGGTCGTGGTGGACCCTTACCCTTCAGCCACCGCCGCCATGGCCGCCATGCCAGGCAAGGCCGAAGACCAGAACCCCAAGCGCGCGGTCTACCTGCTGCCGGCGGCGACCCAGTTTGAAACCAGCGGTTCCGTCACCGCGTCGAACCGCTCCATCCAGTGGCGTGAAAAAGTCATAGAGCCGCTGTGGGAAAGCCGCAGCGACCACATGATCATGCACCAGTTCGCCGAAAAACTCGGCTTCGCCAAGGAGCTGTCGAAGAACTACAAGATGCAGAAGGTCAAGGGCATGGACGAGCCCGTGCCGGACGACATCCTGCGCGAGATCAACAAGTGCGTCTGGACCATTGGCTACACCGGCCAGAGTCCCGAGCGCCTGCAGGCGCACATGCGCAACATGCACCTGTTCGACGTCAAGACACTCAAGTCCAAAGGGGGCAAGGACAAGGTCACCGGCTACGACACCACGGGCGACTACTTCGGCCTGCCCTGGCCTTGCTGGGGCAACCCGGAGCTCAAGCATCCGGGCTCGCCCAATCTTTATGACACCTCCAAACACGTCATGGACGGGGGCGGCAACTTCCGCGCCAACTTCGGCGTCGAAAAAGACGGCGTCAACCTGCTGGCCGAAGACGGCTCGTATTCGCTGGGTGCCGAGATCACCACCGGCTACCCCGAGTTCGATCACCTGCTGCTCAAGAAACTCGGCTGGTGGGGCGACCTGACCGACGCCGAAAAAGCCGCGGCCGAAGGCAAGAACTGGAAGACCGACTCTTCCGGCGGCATCATCCGCGTGACCATGAAGGTCCACGGCTGCCATGTGTTCGGCAACGCCAAGGCGCGCGCGGTGGTCTGGAACTTCCCCGACGCGATCCCGCAGCACCGTGAGCCGCTGTACGGCAACCGCGCCGACCTGCAGGCCAAGTACCCCACGCATGACGACAAAAAAGCCTTCTGGCGCATGCCCACGCTGTACAAGACCATCCAGCAGAAAAACATCGCCGACAAGGTGCACGAGAAGTTCCCGCTGGTCATGACCTCGGGCCGGCTCGTCGAGTACGAAGGCGGCGGCGAGGAAACCCGCTCCAACCCCTGGCTGGCCGAGCTGCAGCAGGAGATGTTCATCGAGATCAATCCCAAGGTGGCCGCCGAAAAAGGCATACGCAACGGCGAACGCGCCTGGGTCAGCACACCCACCGGCGCGCGCCTGAACGTACAGGCCCTGGTGACCGAGCGCGTGGGCCCCGACACGGTGTTCATGCCCTTCCACTTCTCGGGCCGCTGGCAGGGCGCCGACATGCTGGCTTACTACCCCAACGGCGCGGCGCCTGTGGTGCGCGGCGAAGCCATCAACACGTCCACCACCTACGGCTACGACAGCGTCACGATGATGCAAGAAACAAAAACGACGGTCTGCAACGTCGAACGCGCATAAGGAACCACCATGGCACGCATGAAATTTGTCTGTGACGCCGAGCGCTGCATCGAATGCAACGGCTGCGTCACCGCCTGCAAGAACGAGAACGAAGTCCCCTGGGGCGTCAACCGTCGCCGCGTGGTGACGCTCAACGACGGCGTTCCCGGCGAGAAATCGATTTCGGTGGCCTGTATGCATTGCAGCGATGCCCCCTGCATGGCCGTCTGCCCCGTCAACTGCTTTTACCGCACCGACGAAGGCGTGGTGCTGCATGACAAGGACATTTGCATAGGCTGCGGCTACTGCTCTTATGCCTGCCCCTTCGGCGCGCCGCAGTTCCCGGCGGCCGGCACCTTCGGCGTGCGCGGCAAGATGGACAAGTGCACCTTCTGCGCCGGCGGCCCCGAGGCCAACGGCAGCCAGGCCGAGTTTGAAAAATACGGCCGCAACCGCCTGGCCGAAGGCAAGCTGCCGGCCTGCGCCGAGATGTGCTCCACCAAGGCCCTGCTGGCCGGCGACGGCGATGTCGTCGCCGACATCTTCCGCAACCGTGTGGTGCAGCGCGGCAAAGGCGCCGAAGTCTGGGGCTGGGGAACGGCTTATGGATCGAAACAGGCGGGCCAGCCGCCTGCGGGAGCCAAATCATGAAGCGCCTCGCGATGCTGGTTTCCGTGGCGGCTGCGCTGGCTGCCTCCACCCTTCTGGCCGCCTGCGGCGAAAAACCGCAGACCCTGGGCGCCGCGCGAAACGACGGCGCGGCTTTCCAGGGCACCGACAACGCCTTCGCGGCGCCCGGCTGGACCAAGGGCGACAAAGTTAGCTGGGAGCAGGGCCTCAAGGCCCGCGCGCAGAACAGCCAGAACGAATACACCAGGACGGGTACGTCGAAATAGCGACCGGAGGCCTTATGTTTCTTGCCCGACCCGTTCTTTTTCTGCTGGCAGCCAGCCTTGTCGGGCTGGCGGCCGCGCAGGCCCCTGCGCCGGCAGCCGCGCCCCAGTCCCCAGGTGTCGCCGCGCCCGCGCCGGCCGCAGCGGGCGGCATCCAGGGCCAGAATATTTTTGAGGTCAAACCCGACGCCAGCGCCGACCCCAACTACGCGAAGCAGTCCAACGGCGAACGCGCCAAGGTGCAGCCCGGCAACAACGCGCCCCTATGGCGCCAGGTGGGCGAGGGCGTCACCGGCTACAGCAGCCTGCCCAAAAGCGAGGCGCCCGAAGCCGGCAACCTGATCCAGCCCTTTGTGCAATACCCCGGCTCGCGCCTGACCAACGCCGGCGAGGCCTGGCGCCAGGTGCGCAACCACTGGATCATTCCCTACGGCGGTTCGCTGTTCCTGATCGTGCTGTTGGCGATCGCGATTTTTTACTTCAGCAAAGGCTCCATCAAAACCCACGGCGCCGACACCGGCCGCAAGATAGAGCGTTTCACGCCCTTTGAGCGCGCGGCGCACTGGTCCAATGCGATCGCGTTTTCCATCCTGGCCATCTCCGGCCTGGTGATGGCCTTCGGCAAGTTCTTCCTGCTGCCTGTCGTCGGCGGCGCGCTCTTCGGCTGGCTGACCTGGACGCTCAAGACCATGCACAACTTCGCCGGCCCGCTGTTCGCGGTGTCGCTGGTGATCGTGTTCTTTACTTTCCTGCGCGATAACTGGCCGCAAAAAGGCGACCTGCGCTGGCTGGCCAAGGGCGGCGGGCTGATCAAGGGCGATGAGCCGCCTTCGAACCGCTTCAACGCGGGCGAAAAACTCATCTTCTGGGGCGGCGTGTTCTTCCTCGGCATCGTGGTCGTGTCCTCGGGTTTTGTGCTCGACAAGCTGCTGCCCGGCCTGGTTTATGAGCGCGCCACCATGCAGGTCGCGCACATGGTGCATGCGGTGGCCACGGTGCTCATGATGTGCATGTTCCTCGGCCACATCTACCTGGGCACCATCGGCATGCAGGGCGCCTACAAGGCCATGCGGACCGGCTACGTCGACGAGACCTGGGCCAGGGAGCACCACGAATACTGGTATGACGAGGTCAAGGCCGGCAACATCCCGGCCCAGCGCAGCACGCCGCCGGTGGATCCGCCGGGCCAGATCGCACAGGCATAGAAAGGACCCCACGATGAAAAAACTCCTGATCCTGGCCACGCTGGCCGCCGCGTCGGCCACGGTGCTGGCCAAGCTGCCGCCGCTGAGTGACGAGGCCAAGGCCAAGGCCGCCGAAGCCGCCGCCAAAACCGCGTGGACCGGCAAGGTCGATGCCTACCAGCTGTGCAAGTCGCAGGACAAGGTGGCTGCTGCCTATTACAAGTCCGCCAAGGCCGCCGGCAAGGAAACCAAGCCGCCGGCGCCGGCGCCCGCCTGCGCTGACCCGGGCCCCTTTGCCTACACGCCGCCTGAAGCCAAGCCGCTGGAAGCCGCGGGCGCGCATTCGCCGGCCGGCACCGCCGCCAGCCCGCCCAGCACCAAGCAGCCTGATGCGGTCGGCAACCCCGCCAAGAAGTCCTGATCCCGCTCCTTTCCCAAAAAGCCGATCCCGCAAGGGGCCGGCTTTTTTTGTTGTAGTCTTGCCGCATGCCCGCTTCGACACCTTCCCTGCCGCGCCTGACCCATGCCCAGGCACCCTTGACCTGCGAGGTGGAGGCCGTCAATGAATACGGGGAAACGCAGAGCATCTCCATCCCGGCCGAGCGCGCGCTCACGGTGTACGTCGACAAGCGTGAGCTCGTGACGCTGATGACGCTGGGCGCGCATCCCGAGCTGCTGGTGCTGGGCTATCTGCGCAACCAGCGCCTGGTCAAGGACGCGGCCGACATCGATTCCATCACCGTGGACTGGGACGTCGGCGCCGCCGCCGTCAAGACCCGCCATGGCATCGAGGACATCGAAGAAAAAACCGCCAGGCGCGTGGTCACCACGGGCTGCGGCCAGGGCAGCGTGTTCGGCGGCCTGATGGACGAGGTGGAGGGCATCGTGCTGCCCCGCGATGCGCGCATTAGCCAGGGCCAGCTTTACGCGCTGGTCAATACCATCAGGCTCAAGGAAACGACTTACAAATCCGCCGGCTCGGTGCATGCCTGCGCGCTGTTCGCGATGACGGCCGGTGATCCCGAGATGTTGCTCTTCGTTGAAGACGTGGGCCGCCACAACGCGATAGATACCATCGCAGGATGGATGTCTATGCAGAACAGCCCTTCAGTGAGTGAAGCCAACAAGGTGTTTTACACCACCGGCCGCCTCACCAGCGAAATGGTCATCAAATCCGCGCAGATGGGGGTGCCCATCGTGGTCTCGCGCAGCGGCATCACGCAGATGGGCCACCAGGTCGCGCAGGCCGTGGGCCTGTGCGCCATAGGCCGCGCCACCAACAAGCGCTTCGTCTGCTACGCCAACCCGCAGCGGCTCACGCTGCAGCCCGAACTTGCCGGCGCCAGGCCGGCCTCTTTTTCCACCGCGCCGACATGACAGCTACCGATACCGACGTCCAGCCCACGCTTCCCGGAATTCCCGAAGCCTTGACTATGCACGGCAAGCCGGGCGCCGGCCTCTCGCTTCTGCGCTGGGTGGGCGAGGGCCTGCGTGCGGGAGTGTTTTTAAAACCTCGCATGGCGGGAAGCGCACCCACGCCGCTGCAGGTGCTGATCCTGACGGTGCTGGTGCTTGGCCTTGAACTGGCGCTGGCCCGCCTGGAAGTAGCCGGCCCCGCGCGCCTGGACCTGCAGGCCTGGCTGTCAGGCTGGTGGACCGCGGGCGTGTTCCTGGGCCTGGCCTGGTGGTCGCTGCCCGCACGGGCGGGCAGCCCGGATGGATCCGCCGGCGAAGGCTTGAGCGGGATCGCCGCCTGCTTCGTTTTGTGGCTGCTCTCGTCGCTTCCGGCTACGCTGCTGTACCAGGGGGTCATCGCTGCCTTCGCCCAGGGTTGGGTCAAGAGTTCGGTGTTCTCGTCGCCCTGGATTTACTGGGGGTTTTACGGGCTGTTCATCACCTGGGGCGTGGGAACGGCCGTCGTGCTGGTCTGGCGCTTTGCCGGGCCGGGCTGGCGCACGGCGATGTTCGCGCTGGTGCTGGTAGTCTCCAGCGGCCTCATGGCCTGGCAATTCGAGGTCCGCACCTGGCAGCAAGACTACGCCGCGCGTGGCGATGCCGACGACGGGCCCCGACTGCAGCTGAGCCAGCAGACCTTCGAGGTGCAGCAGGCGCTCTGGGAAAAGACCATGGCCGCCATCGCGCATGAGCGCCCGGGCGTCACCGACGTGTACGCCCTGGTGTTCGCCCCCTATGCCTCGGAAGACGTGTTCCTGCGCGAGAGCACCCTGGTCAGCCGCGTGCTGGCCGAGCGTTTTGACGCCGAAGGCCGCGTGGTGCACCTGGTCAACCACGCCAGCACCACGCAAACCCACCCCTGGGCCACCGCGCTGAACCTGGAGCGCGCCATCGACGCGATTGCCCAGCGCATGGACCGCGAGAAGGACGTGCTGGTGGTCTATATGACCTCGCACGGCGCCAGCGACTTCAAGCTGGCCGCCTCCCACTGGCCGCTGGAAGTGCCGCCCGTGAGCCCGGGCGAGCTGCGCGAGGCGCTCGACAGGTCGGGCGTGCGCAACCGCGTGATCGCGATTTCGGCCTGCTATTCCGGCGGCTGGGTCGACCCGCTGGCCGGCGACACCACCCTGGTCATGACGGCGGCCGACGCCACCCATACCTCCTACGGCTGCGGCCGCCGCTCCGAGCTCACCTTCTTCGGCCGTGCCCTGTTCGACGAACAACTGCGCAAGACGCATTCCTTCGAGCAGGCTTTTGCCCGCGCCGTCCCGCTGATCAAGCAGCGCGAGATTGACGCCGGCAAGGAAGACGGCTTTTCCAACCCGCAGATCCGGGTAGGCGCCGGCATCGCGCCGGTGCTGCGCGCGCTAGAAAAACGCCTGGATGCGCTGCCACAGGCCGCCGTCGCTGCGCCCGGGGTTGCCGCCAGCGCTGCTCGTCCTTGAGCGACCCCGCATAACCCGGTTCCAAACCCGGCCATCGCCCAGGGCTAAGAACCTGCTTACGATTTATTGGGGTCACGCAGGAATCTTTTCGGGATGGGATGCAAGGCGCGGTGCGCCGCCCATAGCCCAGCTATGGGCTAGCGCCGCAACGCCGCAGACCGCCCGAAAAGGCTCCTGCCCTTCGGGTTGGGGTGAAATCGGGCGATTTGGCGCCCCAGTCCCTAGCATGGGCATTAGCCCATGCGGCGGGCTCTGGGCCACCAACTCATCCCGATTGCACCCCAACGTGATCCCCAATAAATCGTAAGCAGGTTCTTTTACTTTGCGTTATGGTCGGCGCATGAACACCCTTTTCCTCAAGCTCGGCTGGAAAACCATGCTGCGCGACCTGCGCGCGGGCGAGCTGCGCCTGCTCATCGTGGCCGTCACCCTGGCTGTCGCGGCCCTGACCGCCGTCGGCTTTTTTGCCGACCGCCTCAAGGGCGGCCTGCAGCGCGATGCGCGCCAGCTGCTGGGCGGCGACGCCGTGGTCCGCAGTGACGGCCAGACGCCTGCCGCCTTTATCGCGAAAGCCCAGGCACTGGGCCTCAAGGGCATTTCCACCGTCACCTTTCCCACCATGGGACGCGCTACCGAAGCCGACGGCGGCGCCAGCAAGCTGGTGGCCTTCAAGGCCGTGCCCGAAGGTTATCCCCTGCGCGGCAGCATGAAGGTGGCCGGCAGCCCCGAAGAGCCCGGCGCCGACACAAGCGAGGTGCCCGCCCCCGGCACGGCCTGGGCCGATGCCTCGCTGCTCGACGCGCTGGGCCTCAAGCTGGGCCAAACGCTGCTCATGGGCGACGCCGGCTTCAAGCTCACGCGCATCATCGTGCAGGAACCGGATCGCGGCGCGGGTTTCATCAGCTTTTCCCCACGCGTCATGGTCAATGAGGCCGACGTCAAGGCCACCAACCTGATCCAGCCCGCCAGCCGTACCAACTACCGTTTTGCCGTCGCCGGCGACGACAAGGCGGTGAAGGCGTACGTCAAATGGGCCGATGCGGAAATCAAAAAACCCTTTGAACAGTCGGGGGTGCGCGGCGTGCGCCTGGAGTCGCTCGAATCGGGCAGCCCCGAGATGCGCCAGACGCTGGACCGCGCCGAAAAATTCCTCAACCTCGTGGCGCTGCTCGCGGCCCTGCTGAGCGCGGTGGCGGTGGCCATCGTGGCGCGCGGCTTTGCCGCCAAGCACCTGGACGACTGCGCCATGCTGCGCGTGCTCGGCCAGCCGCAGCGCACCATCGCGCTGGCCTACACGTTTGAGTTCGTGCTGGCGGGCCTGTTTGCCAGCGCATTGGGCGTGGTCTTGGGCTTTGCCGTGCATTACGGTTTTGTGCTGCTGCTGGCCGGCCTGGTCGAAACCGCGCTGCCGGCCGCCACCTTCTGGCCCGTGCTCTTCGGCATGGGCATGGGCCTCACGTTGTTGCTGGCCTTCGGCCTGCCGCCCGTGCTGCAGCTGGCCCAGGTGCCGCCGCTGCGCGTGATCCGCCGCGATGTCGGCAACCTCAAGCCCGCCTCGCTGGCCGTGCTGGGCGTGGGCATGGCCGGTTTCGCGGCCTTGCTGGTGGCCGCCAGCAGCGACCTGAAGCTGGGCCTGATCGCCGTGGGCGGCTTTGCCGGCGCGGTGCTGGTGTTCGCCGTGGCGAGCTTTG
Source organism: Polaromonas sp. P1_G1 (assembly GCF_056405595.1). Classification (NCBI taxonomy): domain Bacteria; kingdom Pseudomonadati; phylum Pseudomonadota; class Betaproteobacteria; order Burkholderiales; family Comamonadaceae; genus Polaromonas; species Polaromonas sp. P1_G1. The sequence continues at coordinate 1,358 of NZ_JBFUBU010000060.1, read as the reverse complement.
CCGCCGTCAAGCTGCTGCGCGCCAGCGTGCATGAGGCGACCGCGCCGCGCTGGCTGGTGCTGGCCACGCGCCAGCTGTCGGCCCGTCCGGTGTACGCCGTGGTGCAGACCAGCGCGCTGGCCGTCGGCCTGCTCGCGCTGATGCTGTTGGTGCTGCTGCGCACCGACCTCATCAGCAGCTGGCGCAAGGCCACGCCGCCCGACGCGCCCAACCGCTTTGTCATCAACGTGCAGCCCGAGCAGGGCGAGGCCTTCCAGCAGGCGCTGCGCGACGGCGGCGTGAAAAAATTCGACTGGTACCCCATGATCCGCGGCCGCCTGGTCGCGGTCAACGGCAAGCCCGTCACGCCCGACGATTTTGAGGACGACCGCGCCAAGCGCCTGGTCGACCGCGAGTTCAACCTCTCCAACAGTGCCGACATGCCCTCGCACAACCAGACCAGCGGCGGGCGCTGGACGGCCGGCGAAAAAGACGCCGTCAGCGTCGAAGACGGCCTGGCCAAGACCCTGGGCCTCAAGCTCGGCGACACCCTGCGCTTTGACATCGGCGGGCAGACGAGCGAGGCGAAGATCACCAGCCTGCGCAAGGTCGACTGGGGTTCGATGCGCGTCAACTTTTTCGTGATGTACACGGTGGCCAAGCTGCCCGCCGACGTGCCCGTGTCCTTCATCAGCGCCTTCCGCGCGCCCGAGCCTGTCGCTGCCGCTCCCGGCCAGCCGCGCCCGCAGAGTTTTGACAACACCTTGGTTAAAGCCTTTCCCAACATCACCAACGTCGACATGAGCAGCACGCTGGCCCAGGTGCAGCGCGTGCTCGACCAGGTGATACGCGCGGTGGAATTTCTGTTCGGTTTCACACTCGCCGCCGGCCTGGTCGTGCTGTTCGCCGCCATCACCGCCACCCGCGAAGAACGCGCCCGCGAATTCGCCATCATGCGGGCGGTGGGGGCACGGGCCTCGCTGCTGCGGCAGGTGCAGCGGGCTGAGTTGGCGGGCGTCGGCCTGCTGGCCGGCTTCCTGGCGTCGGTTGTCGCGCTGGCGGTGGGATGGGGGTTGGCGCGATTTGTGTTTGATTTCAGCTGGACGGGGTCTTGGACTGTGCCTTTGATGGGTAGCCTGGCTGGGGCTGTGTTGGCGTTGGCTGCGGGGTGGTGGGGTCTGCGGTCTGTTTTGAATACGCCTGTTGTGGAGACGCTGCGGAAAGCTCAATAGGGGGCCGGTCTTGCTCCGGCCTTTGCGCTCCTGTTCTCTCTGCTGAGTCCTGCTGGCCGGGGGTTGCCCGGCAGCAAGTAACTTTCTTTTGCTTCGCCAAAAGAAAGTCACCAAAGAAAAGGCGACCCGCAGTCTGGGTCCCTACGC
>NZ_JBFUBU010000059.1:0-24920 GCF_056405595.1 Polaromonas sp. P1_G1 | reverse complement strand
GAGCACCGCAGGTTGCCCGTAGCGAAGCGAAGGGACGCAGCAACCAGGGTCGCCTTTTCTTTTGCTTACTTTTCTTTTGGCGAAGCAAAAGAAAAGTGAGTAGCCGCCGGGCTACCCCCGGCCAGCCACCCTCAGAGGAGAGCGCAAAGGCCGGAGCACGATGGCGCTGGGTGCTCAGGCTTTGGGCTTGTAAGCCACCACATCAATCTCCACCCGCGCATCGACCATCAGGCGCGCCTCGGTCGTGGAGCGGGCCGGCTTGCCGTTCGCAAAGTAACTCATATAGACGCGGTTGAAGCTGCCGAAGTCGCGCGCGTCCTGCAGCCACACGGTGGTTTTGCAGACGTCGTCCAGCGTGCAGCCGGCCAGGGCTAGCGCGGCCTGGATGTTTTTCATGACCTGGCGGGTCTGCACCTCGATGCCGCCCTGCACGATTTCGCCTTTTTCGTCGCCCGGCACCTGGCCCGAGACATAAACGAAGTCACCGGCGCGAACGGCGGGCGAAAACGGGCGGGGCTGGTGGTCGGAGGCCAGCGGGGGATTTCCTAAATACTCCAGAGGCATAACAAACTCCTTTCAAAGTCTTTATTGACAGTAATTTTGAAAAATATTTTCAGAAATCCCCCCTTTATTCGGGTTTATCCTGAAAAATACCATTTATAGACCAATTAATCTTCGTTTGTGAAATTTAACTTCAATCAGGAGTTTTTTATGACCCGTGGAATTCGCATGCACCGCCGCACCGCCTTGTCTTCCCTGCTGGCCCTGGGCGCGGCCGGCGCCGGATTCGGCCCGGCCGCCGCGCAGGGCAACAAGTCGGCCTTGAACCTGGCCATGGTGGCCGAGCCGCCGACGCTGGACATCCAGTCCACGCCGGCCGACCTGGTCTGCATCATCATGCAGCACGTTTACGAGCCGCTGTTCACCTTCGACGCCAAGGCGGCGCTGGTGCCGATGCTGGCCGAGGCCATGCCCAAAATCTCCGCCGACGGCAAGCTCTACACCATCGCGCTGCGAAAAGGCGTCATGCTGCACAGCGGCCGCGAGCTCAACGCCGACGACGTGGTGGCCAGCCTCAAGCGCTGGATGGAAGTCTCGCCGCGCGGCAAGTCGGTGGCGGTGCAAGTGGCCGACCTGACGGCCAAGGGACCGCTCACGGTGGACATCACGCTGAAGAACGCCTACGCGCCGCTGCTCTCGCAGCTGGCCATGGCCTCCGGCATGGCGGCCATCATGGCCAAGGAATCGCTGGCCCAGCCGCTGCGCGAGTACGTGGGCACCGGGCCCTACAAGTTCAAGGAGCGCAAGCCCGACCAGTACGTGCTGCTCACCCGTTTTGACGGCTACGCTGCGCGCAAGGAAGCCGCCAGCGGCTACGGCGGCAAGCGGGTGGCCTCAGTGGAAGAGCTGCGCTTCGTGCCGGTGCCCAATGCCAACACGCGGGTGGAAGGCGCGCTGGCCGGCCAGTTTCACTACGCCGACCTGCTGCCGATCGAGGCCCTGCCGCGGCTGGAAAAGGCCGGCGGCAAGGTGGTGCCCATCATGACGCCGTCTTTCGGCTTTCCCTACCTGGTGTTCAATACCAAGGAAGGCTCGCTTGCGCACCAGCCGGTGCGCAAGGCGTTGCAGACCGCGTTGGGTGAAGGCGAGATGCTGGCGGCGGGCTTTGGCGACACGCGCTTTTTCATCGCCGAGGGCAACCATTTCCCCAAGGGCACGCCTTTCTATTCGACCGCCGGCACCGCCGCCTACAACGAGCGCGATGCGAAGAAGGCCAAGAGCCAGGCTGAACAGGCCGGCTACAAGGGCGAGCCGGTGCGCATCCTGACCAGCCGCCAGTACGACTTTCACTACAACATGGCGCTCATCATGGCCGAGCAGCTCAAGCGTGCCGGCTTCAAGGCGGAGCTGAACGTGGTGGAATGGGCGACGCTGCTGCAGCGCCGCGCCGACCCCAAGCTGTGGGACATCTACATCACCCACTCCGGCCTGTTCCCCGAGCCGATGCTTTCGCCGCCGCAGCTGGGCGACGGTGCGCCGGGCTGGTGGAGTTCGCCGGCCAAGCAGGAGGCGCTGACCGCGCTGAACCAGGAACCCAACCCGGCCAAGCGCGGTGCGCTGTGGGGCAAGGTACAGCAAGTGGTTTACGACGAAGTGCCCTACATCCAGGTCGGAAAATTTGCCAGCCTGTCGGCGCGCGCACCGGCGCTGCAGGGCTATACGCCCTATACCTATCCCTTCTTCTGGAACACCAGCCTGAAGAGTTGAGCCCCCACGCTTTTCACTTCGAGCCTGCGGCGCGCTGCCCCTTTCCTCACGTATAGGGGCCGCCGCCTGCGGCCTGGCAAAGCCGGTTCTGCGGCTTGACTGGTTTGGTTCGCTTCGGTTTTGGCCGGGTCTAGTGATGCTGACAGGGCGCCCCCCGATGGATAAAGAGATTTCACCCTTTATGGATAGAGCAAAGTCATGACACGGTATCTATTGTCCCGGCTGGGCGGCATGCTGGTGGTCATGGCCATCGTGGCGGTGCTGGTGTTCATCCTCACGCGCGCCGCCCCGGGCGACCCGATCGCGGTGCTGCTGGGGGACCAAGCCACGGCCGAGGACATCGCCCGGGTGCAGAAGGTTTACGGGCTGGACAAACCCCTGCCGGTGCAGTTCGCGCTGTGGATCCGCGAACTGGCGCACGGCAACCTGGGCGAATCGATCTTTTTGCAGCGCCCCGTGACCCAGGCGCTCTGGGAGCGGGCCGAGCCCACCGCCCTGCTTTCGCTGATGGCGATCGCGATCGCAGCGCTGATCGGCGTGCCCTGCGGCATCGTCTCGGCGGTATTTCGCGGCAAGGCCATCGACCAGGCCTTTACCGGCTTTGCCATGCTGGGCGCCAGCATACCCAGCTTCTGGTTCGGCCTGGTGCTGATGCAGATCTTCGCGGTCTCGCTGGGCTGGTTCCCGGTCTCGGGCTATGGCGAACCGGGCGCCTCGCTGGCCGCCCGCATCCACTGCCTGGTGCTGCCCGCCGCGGTGCTGGGCGTGCTGAACTCCGCGCTCATCATCCGTTTCACGCGCGCCTCCATGCTGGATGTGCTGGGCGAGGACTACGTGCGCACCGCGCGGGCCAAGGGTTTGTCTGAAAACGTGGTGGTGCTCAAGCATGCGCTGCGCAACGCGCTGGTGCCCATCGTCACCGTCCTCGGTTTGACGGTGGCGCTGATGATAGGCGGCGCGGTGGTGACGGAGACCGTGTTCGGCTTGCCGGGCGTGGGCAACCTGGTGGTGAGCGCGGTGATACGGCGCGACTACCCGGTGATCCAGGGCGCGCTGCTGGTGGTCGCCGCAATCTATGTCGTCATCAACTTCGCCATTGACTTGCTCTACACCGTGGTCGACCCACGGGTGAAATACTGACATGCAGATGCCGCTGATTCTCCGCAAGCTGTTCCGCCGCCGCATCGTGCTGGCGGCGGCCATCATTCTGGCGCTGGTTGTCCTGGTGTCGCTCTTCGCCGGCCCTCTGAGCGGGCTGGACCCGAACGAAACCGCCGTGAGCCAGCGGCTGTCCCAGCCTTCGCCCTCCCATTTGTTCGGCACCGACGAACTGGGGCGCGACCTCTTTGCCCGTATCGCCTTCGGCGGCCGCTACTCGCTGACCATCGCATTGCTGACCGCGCTAGGCTCGGTCGTGACCGGCACGCTGTTCGGCCTGGTCGCGGGCTTCTTTCGCAGGCTCGACGCGCCGGTGATGCGCGTGGTTGACGCCATGATGTCCTTTCCCGACATCCTGCTGGCGATCGCGCTGGTCGGCATCCTTGGGCCCTCGATGCTGAATGTGGTGCTGGCCCTGGTGTTGGTCTACACGCCGCGCGTGGCCCGCGTGGTGCGYGCCTCCACGCTGGTGGTGCGCGAGCTGCTGTTCGTGGAGGCCGCGCGCGCCGTCGGCGTCTCGACCGTGCGCATCCTGCTGCGCCACATCCTGCCCAACCTGATGTCGCCCATCCTGGTGCAGGCCTCCTTCATCTTTGCCTACGCCATCCTGGCCGAGGCCGCGCTGTCCTTCCTGGGCGTGGGCGTTCCACCCGAAATCCCGACCTGGGGCACCATGGTGGCCGGTAGCCAGCAGTACGCCCACCAGGCGCTGTGGATCGTGCTGTTCCCGGGGCTGGCCATCATCCTCACCGCGCTCTCGCTGCAATTGCTGGGCGACGGCATTCGTGACCTGCTGGATCCGCGCCTGAGGAAATCGATGTGAACCCGTCGATCAAAAAAAACGACCCCATGAATTCGCCCACCCCCCTTCCAAGCGGCACGCGCCTTGATGTGCGCCACCTGAGCACCTTCTTCGACACCGACGAAGGCCTGATCCGCTCGGTCGCCGACGTGAGCTTCAGCATACGCCCCGGCAAGACCACCGCGCTGGTCGGCGAGTCCGGCTCCGGCAAGTCGGTGACCAGCCTCACGCTGATGCGCTTGCTGTCGCGCACCGCCTCCACCCAGGTCAGCGGCGAAGCGATATTCACCAACCGCGCCGGCCAGGCGCTGGATCTGCTGTCCCTGCCCGAAGCCGACATGCGGCGCATACGCGGCAATGAGATCGCGATGATCTTCCAGGAACCCATGACCAGCCTGAACCCGGTCTTCACCGTGGGCGAGCAGATCGCCGAATCGGTGCGCCTGCACATGGGCCTGGACGGCAAGGCCGCACTGGCACACGCGCTGCGTATGCTGGAGCTGGTCGAAATACCGGCCGCCGCCCAGCGCCTGCATGAATACCCGCACCAGCTTTCGGGCGGCATGCGCCAGCGCGTGATGATCGCGTTGGCCATGGCCTGCAACCCGACGCTGCTGATCGCCGACGAACCCACGACCGCGCTCGACGTGACCATTCAGGCGCAGATCCTGGAGCTGATGCGCCGGCTGCAGGCCGAGACCGGCATGAGCATTTTGTTCATCACCCACAACCTCGGCGTGGTGGCCCACCATGCCGACGACGTGGCCGTGATGTACGCCGGCCGCATTGTGGAAGCCGCGCCGGTGCGCGAGCTGTTCGCCCAGCCGCGCCATCCGTACACGCTAGGCCTGCTGGCCTGCCTGCCCGCGCAGCAGCGCAAGCGCGAACTCGCCACTGGCCAGACCGGCACCAAGCGCCGGCTCTACGCGATTCGCGGCCAGGTCTCCAGCCCGCTGGCGCCGCCGCCCGGCTGCGCCTTCGAGCCGCGCTGCGACCTGGCGATCCCGCCCTGCCGCGACGCCATGCCCGCGCTGCTCGCCGCAGGCCCAACCCGCAGCGCGCGCTGCATACGCGTGGAAGAAACCGCCACAGCTACGGTGGAGGCCGCATGAGCGCCCCTTTGATTGAGGTGAAAAACCTGCAGCGTTATTTCGGCGCGGCCGCCAAGCCGGTGCGCGCGGTCGACGACGTGTCCTTCAGCATCCAGCCCGGCGAAACGCTGGGCCTGGTCGGCGAATCCGGCTCGGGCAAAAGCACGATTGGCCGTACGCTGCTGCGCCTGATCGAGGCAACTTCTGGCCAGGTGCTGTACCGCGGCGAAGACCTGGGCAAGGCCTCCGGCGGCCGCATGCGCGCACTGCGCAGCAAGCTGCAGATGATTTTCCAGGACCCGTACGCAAGCCTGAACCCCAAGATGCGGGTGAAAGACATCCTGGGCGAGGCTTTGCAGGTGCACGGCCTGGCCAAGGGGAAAGAAGCACAGGCCAAACGCATTGCCGAGCTGCTCGAGCTGGTCGGCCTGCGCGCCGAGCACGCCAGCCGCTACCCGCATGAGTTCTCCGGCGGCCAGCGCCAGCGCATAGGCGTGGCGCGTGCCCTGGCGGTCGAGCCTGAGTTCATCGTGGCCGACGAGCCGCTGTCGGCGCTCGACGTGTCCATCCAGGCGCAGGTGGTCAACCTGCTGTGCGACCTGCGCGACCGGCTGTCGCTGACCATGCTGTTCATCTCGCACGACCTCGACGTGGTCGAGTACCTGTGCGACCGCGTGGTGGTGCTTTACCTGGGCCGCGTGATGGAAGTCGCGCCCACGGCCCAGCTGTTCGAACGCCCGCTGCATCCCTATACTCAGGCCCTGCTGGCCGCTTCGCCCAAGCCCGACCCCGAGCACAAAAGCGAGCGCATCGCGCTCAAGGGCGACATCCCCAGCCCGGTCAACCCGCCTTCGGGCTGTGTGTTCCGCACGCGTTGCCCGCATGCGATTGAGGCTTGCGCCACCACCCGCCCCGAGCTGCGTGACATGGGCAACGGCCGCTTCAAGGCCTGCATACGCGACGACCTGGCAAACTCCGTGGCCGAGGCGCCCGCGCTGGCCGCCGCCTGATATTCAAGAAAAATCCATGAGCACATTGCAAGACCTCCTCGACCCGAAACTCGACCGCTCCTTCAAGGGCTTCCCCCACAACAGCGGGCCGGTGCGCCGCTCCGACATGGGTAAACAGGGCTGGAACGTGCTCAAGGGCGACCTGCCGCTGCCGCTGGCCGTCGTCAAGCAGTCGGCCATGAAGCACAACCTGGGCTGGATGCAGCGCTTTGCCAAAGGCCAGGGCGTGGACATGGCGCCGCACGGCAAAACCACCATGTCGCCGCAGCTGCTCAAGCGCCAGCTCGACGAAGGCGCCTGGGGCCTGACCTTCGCCACCGTCGCGCAGATGCGCGCCGGCATCACCGCCGGCGCCAAGCGACTGCTCATCGCCAACCAGGTCGTGAACGCCGTCGACCTGGCCGGCATCCAGGGCATGCTGCGCGAATATCCCGGCCTGCGCATCGTCTTCCTGGTGGATTCAATCGCGCAGCTGGCGCTGATCGAAGCCTGGGCGCGCACCAACACCGCCGCGATGGATGCACCCTTCGAGGTGCTGCTGGAAGTCGGCGTCATGGGCGCGCGCACCGGCGTGCGCAACGAGGCCGATGCCATGGCCCTGGCCGCCGCCATCCGCACCAGCCTGGCCTGCCGCCTGGTGGGTATCGAAACCTATGAAGGGCAAGGCGCCACCGGTGATTCGACGGCGGACAAGGCCTATGCCGATGCGCTGATGCGGCGCACCTGCGACATCGCCCTGGCCTGCGACCAGCAAGGCCTGTTCGACAGCGACGAAATCCTGATGACGGCCGGCGGCTCGGCCATCTTCGACCTGGTCAGCGGCTGGCTCACGCCCAAGCTCTCACGCCCGGTGCGCGGCCTGCTGCGTTCGGGCTGCTACATCACGCACGACCACGGCAACTACAAGCGCCTGGTCAGTTCGGTCAATGAGCGCCTGCACGACAGCGCCGGCAAAGATGGCCTCAGGCCGGCAATTGAAGTCTGGGCCACGGTACAGTCCTGCCCCGAGCCCGGACTGGCCATCCTGGCCGTGGGCCGGCGCGATCTGTCCTACGACCTGGAGATGCCGATACCGCTGTCCTCGGTCGGCGCGCCCGGCGCCGCGCCCGTGGCCGCCCCCGCGGACTGGAAGGTCACGGCCCTCAACGACCAGCACGCCTACCTGCGCGGCAGCGGCCCCGAACTGGCCGCGCTCAAGGTCGGTGACCTGGTGGCGCTGGGGATCTCCCATCCCTGCACGACTTTCGACAAATGGCGCTGGATGCCGGTTGTCGATGAGAATTACACGGTGTGCGATGCACTCGTCACCTGTTTCTAATCTGTTCGACCCCCTTGTTGTAATGGGCCGCGCAGCTTTGCGCGCGCCGCAACCAAAGTCCTCATGACCTCACAAGTTCTTGCCAAAATCGCCGACAACATCGCCAGCGCCCCCACGTCCAGGCGCAGCGTGCTGGAGTTGATCCTGCAGGACCCCCAGCGCGTGCTGGATGAAAGTTTTGAGCGGCTCGCGCAGCGCGCGGGCAGCTCGGTGCCCACCATCATGCGCACCTGCCGCGACCTGGGCTACCCGGGCCTGCGCGAGTTCAAGCTCGCGCTGGCGCAGGAAATGGCCGTGGGGGGCTCGCCGCTGAACCGGCGCGTGCGCATCGACGACGACACCCGCCAGGTGATCACAAAGGTGACGCGCGGAGCCGCCATCGTGATCAACAGCGTTCAGGCCCAGCTCAGCGTGGAAGCCACGCAGGCGGCGGCCGACGCCATCGTCGGCGGCAGCCGGGTGGACTGCTACGGCGTTGGCGTTACCTCCAACTTCATGGCCTCGGATTTGCAGGCGCGCTTGTTCCGCATGGGCCTGTCCGCCAGCAGCTACCTGGACCCGCACCTGCAACTGATCTCAGCCGCCACCATAGGCCCGCGCGGCGTGGTGATCGCCGTCACCCACGTCGGCGGCATGCCCTCCTTGCTGGAGGCGGTGGACGTGGCGCGCTCACAGGGCGCCACCATCATCGCGCTGACGCAGCCCGGTTCCCAGCTGGCGGCGCTGGCCGACATCGTGCTGGGTGTGGAGGTCGCGCCCGACCCGGTGATGCCGGTGGGCCCGGAGGCCTACCTGGCGCACCTGACGGTGATCGAAATCCTTACCGTGCTGGTGGCGCAGCGGCTGGGCGACAAGGCGGTGGACCGGCTGGCGAACATCCAGCGCACGCTGGAGACGCGCGGTGTGGACATGCACCACCATCCCCGGCTGGACTGGGACGAAAGCGCCAAGCCAGTGATCGGAAAAGTGCGATGACCCGCGCCACCCTTCTGGAAAACGGCCTGCTGGTGAACGGCACCGGCGCGCCCGCCGAAGCCGGCGACCTGCTGCTGGTGGAAGACCGCATTGCGGCCATCGGCCCGGGCCTTCGCCACCGCCTGCCGGACGGCCTGGCCCTCAGCGACGTCCAGGTGCACGACTGCACCGGCCTGGCCATCACGCCCGGCTTCATCGACGTGCACACGCACGATGACGCCATCGTGCTGAATGCGCCCGGGATGTTCCCCAAGCTGTCGCAGGGGATCACCACGGTGGTGACCGGCAACTGTGGCCTGTCGGTCGCACCCTTCGTCGTCGACCAGCCCCAGGGCGCCCTTACCCTGCTGGGCAATTCGTTCAAGTACCCGTCGGTGGATGCGTATGCGCAGGCGGTAGCCGAGGCGCAGCCGGCCGTCAACGTGGCGCCGCTGATCGGCCACACCACGCTGCGTTATGCCTGCGTCGGCGATCTTAGCCGGCCGGCCAGCGCCGATGAAGTCGCCGCCATGTGCGCCATGCTCGAGGCGTGCATGGCCCAGGGCGCGATCGGCCTGTCCTCGGGCCTGTTCTATGCCGAAGCCATGCCGGCGCCGGCGGCCGAGGTGACCGCGCTGGCGCGGGTGGTGGCCCGCTACGGCGGCATCTATGCCACCCACATGCGCTCGGAGATGGCCGACATCCTGGAGGCCATGCACGAGGCCGGCGATTGCGCCTTCGAGGCCGGCGTGCCGCTGGTGATCTCGCACCACAAATGCGCCGGCCCGGCCAACTGGGGCCGCACGCGCGAGACGCTGCCGCTGATCGACACCCTGGCGCAGCGCCAGGACATCGCGATGGACGTCTATCCCTACGTGGCCGGCTCGACCGTGCTGCGGGAAGACCTGGTGGACGGCGTGATCGACGTCCTCTTGAGCTGGTCTACTCCCCACCCCGAAATGATGGGCCGTACGCTGGCCTCGATTGCCGAGGAGTGGGGCGTTGACCAGAAGGCCGCCTGCCGCCGCCTGCAGCCGGGCGGCGCCTGCTATTTCCAGATGCACGAGGACGACGTCAAGCGCGTCATCGCGCATCCGCGGACCATGATCGGCTCCGACGGCTTGCCGCACGACCGGCATCCGCACCCGCGCCTCTGGGGCGCTTTTCCGCGCGTGCTCGCGCGCTACTGGCGCGAGCAAAACCTCTTTTCACTCGAAACCGCGATCCACAAGATGACCGGCCTGTCGGCGCGCAACTTCCGCCTGCACCAGCGCGGCCAGTTGCAGCCCGGCTGGCATGCCGACGTCGTGGTGCTGGACCCGGCTCGCGTGCGCGACGTGGCGACCTACCAGGACCCGATCGCGGTGTCGGAAGGCATCGAGAAAGTGTTTGTAAACGGCGAGCTGGCCTATGTGGCTGGTGATGTCGACGTAGCGCATGCCAAGGTGCAGGCGAGGGCCGGGCGTTTGCTGAAGCGTGGCGCGGCCTGAGCTGAGTTTTTCCGTCCGGTGAGCGCTGGTGGGACTGAGATTTTTAATGACCCGCAGTTAAAACGCGTGCGTGATACCCAGGCCGGTTGAGCGAGAGGTTAGTCCTCGTTGTGCACTGCATGGGCCGACCTTGACAACTGCGACACCTTCGCTGAGCGAAGCTTGCTGCTCACTGCATTGGCGAACCCTTCGGCGTCGAAGTCCTTCGGCTTGCGTTTGGCCAGAGTGACTTTCTCGATTGAAAACTGCAAGGCCTCGCCAAACACTTTGAGCTGCTGACTCGCCGGTAGGTTTTGGACTTCGGTCCAGTCGATGCGACCGACACTCCAGACTTCCCTGGTTTTGTGTTTATAGCGAGTGAATCCTTCTGGACCCGTAAACGTTACCCCGGTTCCCCAAGCCTCAAAGTCAGCGACTTCAAGGAGAAGAACATATTGATCGATGGAGCTTCCGAAGGATCTGCCCTCAAGCTCTTCGTTCAAGAAGTCATCAATGGCAGGGGTAAACAAGCGCCACCGCCCTGAACTCGCCTTCCAGTGTTCGATCGGCCACAAGTTGCTTTGCCAGTGCTGGCCACCAAGAGGCAAGACCTCGACGCCGGTCTTGAGGAAGGTGCGGAAGTGCATGCTTTCGAGGCCTAATGGTTGACATGAGGGGCGGCCGACAGCAGGCAAAACCTGATGTTGGACGTCCCCTCGATGGACGGGTTAGGCGTCTGCCGGTTCACTGCCGGACCTTTTCTTGCTGCAGGCGCGCACGCACTTGTTCCCGCATGCGCTCGTTGAGTTGCTGGAACTCCCGAATCAGCTTGTCGCAAGACGCTTTGTCGGCTCGGCATAGCGCGGTCATCTCCATGTAAACCTCTCCGCCCGGCCTCTGCTGGATGACGCGCCGTACGACCGACGGATGTGCATAGTGCCCCTCGGGCGTGAACGACCAGACAGCGAACACAGGGCTCGGTTCGTTGATGATGATCCAGCCATCGGGTTTGGTGACATTGACAGTGACACCTGCCTTAGCCTTGAGAGACTCCAGCGCCTCGGAGACGGTTGAATAGCCCAGACTCTTCGCAGCTTCGGCTGACTCTTCGACTGGCTGTGGATCAGATTGGGCGAGGCACGTTGCAAAGGAGGATGCCAGCAGGATTGGGACCATGTATCGGTACATTTTCAGGCGCCTAACGTTTGACATGAGAGGTGGGGGAAGGGCGAATGCCTTGCTGTCGGTGCTCTGGGTGGGCTCAGTCAAGGCTATCTACCGTGTCCGGATCGGGCACATCCCCGATCGCCTCACGCGTCAGCGCGGCCTGGGTTTTAAGCCAGTCGCAAAAGGCCACCACCTCGGGCCTGGCCACGTTGCGCGGGCCGACGATCAGCCAGTAGCTCATGGGCGACTCCATGCGCGTCTGCGGCAGGGGCTCGACCAGGTCGCCCGAGGCCAGGCTCTCGGCGATCAGCGGCAGCCGCGCCAGCACCACGCCCTGGCCCGTCAGCGTTGCCTGCACCATCTGGTAGGCGTAATTGAAGTACAGCCAGCGCTTGGCCTCCAGCTTGGGGCTGGCGTGCTCGTCCAGCCAGCGCCGCCAGGTCAGCCATTCGAGGTGGGTCTGGTGGGCGTCGCCGGCCTCGATCAGCGTGAACTGCGCCAGGTCGTCGGGTTTTTTCAGGCGCGGCCCGCTTTTGAGCAGCCAGGGGCTGATGACGGGGGTGATTTGCTCGCCGAAAAGCCGTATCGCGTTGGGCGGCATGTGGCTGGCCGGGGCGTAGCGCAGGGCCAGGTCCAGGTCCGAAATGTCCAGGTCCACCGCGACGTCCGACGCATCAATCCGGATGTCGATGTCGGGGTTGTCGCGCTGGAATCCCTCGAGTCGCGGGATCAGCCACATCGAGGCGAAGGAGGCGAAGGTGGTCAGCGACACGCTCTTGCGCCCCGCTGTCTGGCGTATCTGCCGCACCGCGTTGTCGATGCGCTCCAGCGAGGGCGTGACGGCCCGCAGCAGGATGCCGCCGGCGGTGGTCAGCTCCACGGCCCGGGTGTGGCGGTGGAAGAGGCTGACGCCCACGTCCTCCTCCAGGCCCTGGATCTGCCGGCTTACGGCCGACTGGGTGAGGGCCAGCTCTTCCGAGGCGGCGCGGAAGTTAAGGTGGCGGGCCACCGCCTCGAAGGCCCGCAGCTGGCCGGCGGAAATCGGCCGGGAACGCAGGTGTGTTTGTGAATGCAGCATGACAGTTCCAGGTAATCAGGGCAATTTGAGCCTGATTGATTGATGCGATTATGGAATGAATAGCTTACCGCGATTTCATTGGACCGCGCAAGTCCGCCGCGAGATGATTCAACCCTCATCACTCACTTTGTGCCTTTTTTGGAGAACACCATGGAACACTCAGCTTCTCACGCAGGCGACCGCTTTTTGCAACAGGCTACCGATGCCACCACCGGCCAGGTTGACGGGTTGGCGGGCTTCTGGAAGCTGGGTGCGGGACGGGCCCTGACCTTGCACGCCGCCCAGGCCGGTGTGTTGCGAATTGCGCATGGCCGGGTCTGGGCCACCTTCGATTCCGCCAGCCAGGACGCCCAGGTGCGCGCCGGCGACCATTTCCTGAGCCGGGGCGAGAGCCTGACGCTCAAGGCCGGTGAGTCGCTGGTGATGGAGTCCTTCAGTTCGGGCCACGGCGCATCGGCTTATTTCAGCTGGGAGGCCAGCGCAGCGTGCGCCGCCGTCAGGCAGCCCGCCGCCGAGCCGGCCGGCTGGCGCGTTGGCGTGCTGCAGCCGCTGAGCGACCTGCGCGCCGCCTTCGGCCTGGCCACCGGTGCCCTRGGGCGCCTGGCCCGCGGCCTGGTGCTGGGCGCGGCAGCGGCGGTCGAAGCCCTGCTGACTCCTTTGGCCATGGTTTTTCTCACCGCCCGCGCCCGCCCCATGGCGGCCGGCCACGACTTTGACGCCTACAAGGACGACCAGCGCCGGCATCCGCACAACTACAACGTGCTGGCGATGTCCAACCTCGTTTAGTTCCGATTGATATTGATACCGTTCTAGTCAGTGGCTCCTTCCGCAAGGGAGCTTTGAACCCGCGGCCGCAAGGCTGCGGGTTTTTTTATGCGCGGCTTTTTTTGGCTGGCACCGCCTTGGGTTTCGTTTTCGGTTTCGTTGCCGATTTCGTTGTCGTTTTTGCTTTTGCTTTTGCCTTCGCGGGGGCTTTTGTTTTCGGTTTGGGTTTTTTGGCTGGTTTGGCCGCGCGCGCCCTGAGTGCGCACTCCAGCGCCAGCCGCGCCCAAGGCAGCATCAGCTCGGGCGACTCCATGGCCTCTTCGGGCGCGCTGTAGTAGCCGAGGCTGTGCGCGGAGCGCACGCCATTGCGGGTCATGTCGTAAGTGAAACGCCCGCAGCCTTCAGCTTCGAACAGGCCGCGTGTGATCTCATCGGCCTTGAGCCAGAGGATCTCGCCGCCGCCCAGGTCGGCCACCAGCGCGAAGGTCAGGCCGCCGGTGCTGATGCCGAAGCCGCCGAACATGCGTTTGGCGACGCAGGGCCCCACGCCCGACAAAAGCTCGCAGCAGTAGTTTGCAAAATCATTTTTGGGTGTGGCCATGCCGCGACGATAACAAAGCACCGGTGGGCCGATCAAGCGCAGTTTTGCGTCCGCTGTCACGCATGGGCGCGCGAAGCGGCCGTGCGCCGCGATAATTTGCGCATGACCGCCGCATCCCTGACCCGCTCCCTTCCAGCCTCCGGCACCCTTCCCGGCGCGCCCCCCGTGCGCGTGGTGGTGATGGGGGTGGCCGGTTGCGGCAAGTCGGCGGTCGGGCGCCTGGTGGCCGCGCAGCTGGGCTTGCCGCTGGTCGAGGGCGACGACTTCCACCCGCCCGGCAACATCCGCAAGATGCAGCAGGGCATCGCCCTCGCCGATGAAGACCGCGAGGGCTGGCTGCGGCAGCTGGGCGCCGAACTGGCGCGCCACCCCGAGGGCGTGGTGCTGACCTGCTCGGCTCTGAAGGCCGGCTACCGGGACATCCTGCGCGGCGCCGCTACCGGCCTGCGCTTTGTGCACCTGGCCATCAGCCCGGCCGAGTCGCTGCGTCGCGTGGGCCAGCGGGCCGACCATTTCTATCCGCCCAGCCTGGTCGCCAGCCAGTTCGAGGCCTTGCAGGACCCTTCGGCCGAGCCCGGCGTGCTGACTCTCGCCGGCGATGCGCCGCTGGAATCACTGGCGCAAAGCGCGGTGGACTGGCTGTCCGGCGCGCGCCGCCCGGGCTGAGCCGCCGGCCCGCCGCTCGGCTCAGGGTGTACGGGCCTTCATGGTGTCCATCACCAGGTCGTGCAGGGCCTGCGCGGCCGCCGACAGGCTGCCCTCCTGCCGGCGCACCAGATAAATCTTGCGCGTCAGGCCGCTCGCGGCCAGCGGCCGTGTCACCAGGGCCTTGCGCTCAAAGTGGAACAGCGTCAGCGCGGGTACCACGCTGATGCCCAGCCCGGCTTCGACCATGCCCGCGGCGGTGGCCAGCTGGTCGACTTCGAGCACGGTATTGGCCTGCTGCGGGTGCAGCGCCGCCTCCAGCGCCTGCCGCACGCTGCTGTTGCGCGACATGTGGATAAAAGGGTAGGGCGCCAGCTTCTTAAGGGTGGGTGAAGCCTCGGCCGCCAGCGGGTGGTCCTTGCGGCACACCAGGTAAAAACGATCGGTGCAGACCAGCCGGGTGCTCAGGCCCGCGTGGCTCACGCCGGTGGAGGCCAGCGCGAAATCGGCCCTGCCGCTGCGCACCAGATCCACGCAGGCGTCCGACAGCAGGTCGCTGAGGTTGAGTTCTATGCCGGGCCAGGCTTTCCGGAATTCGGCGAACACCGCGGGCAGCCAACCGGCCGCCAGTGAAGGCAGGGCGGCAATGTGCACGCGGCCCTTGCGGCGCTCGACATGGTCGTTCAGGTCGCTGAGGGCCGCGCCGAAATCGCCGACCAGGCGGCGCGCCGAGTCCGCGAAGAGCCGGCCCTCGGCCGTCAGCTCCACGCTGCGTGTGTCGCGGTCGAACAGGCGTGTGTTGAGTTCGCCCTCCAGCGTGCGGATCAGCGCGCTGAAGGCCGGCTGCGACAGATAGCAGGTGGCCGCGGCCTGCGTGAAACTGCGCTGCTCGGCCAGGGCCAGGAAGGCGCGCAACTGTCGCAGGGAAAGGTTGGGTTGGGCCATTTATTTGCCATCCAGATCAATGGATAAGAAGTTTCAATTTTACAAATAAATGCCCAAGGCCTAAATTCAGGGCTCCTCAGCACCCGCCCATGACCCCATCCTCCCCCGCTCCTCTTTTGATCGGCTGCGCCGCCGGATTTTCCGGCGACCGTGTGGACGCCGCCGGGCCGGTGGTCGACACCCTGGTCGCGCGCGGCGGGCCGGCTTTCCTGATTTTTGAAACCCTGGCCGAACGCACGCTGGCGCTGGCGCAACTGCGGCGTCGGGCCGACCCGGATGCCGGCTTCGAGCCGCTGCTGGACGACATGCTGCGGCCGGTGCTGGCGCGCTGCCTGGCGCACAACATCCGCATCGTGAGCAACTTCGGTGCCGCCAACCCATTGGCGGCCGCGCGCCACATCCAGGCCATGGCCGCCGGCATGGGCCTGCCCGCGCCGCGCATCGCCGTGGTGGCGGGTGACGACCTCTCGGGTGCGCAGCATGAGCCGCTGTTGCGCGCCGAACTGGGCGCCGCCATGGACGGCATTCGTAAAGTGAGCGCCAACGCCTATATAGGCGCCGAGGCCATCGCCGCCGCGCTGGACGCCGGCGCGCAAATCGTGGTGGCCGGGCGCGTGGCCGATCCCTCGTTGACGGTGGGGCCGGCAATGTCGCATTTCGGCTGGCGCGCCGACGACTGGGACCGGCTGGCGCGCGCGACCATGGCGGGCCATCTGCTGGAGTGCGGCGCCCAGGTCTGCGGCGGCTATTTCGCCGACCCGGGCTACAAGGACGTGCCGGAGCTCCACAACGTGGGCTACCCCATCGCCGAAATCGACAGCGAGGGCCACTGCGTCATCGGCAAGGCGGCGGGCACCGGCGGCGTGGTCAGCCTGGCCGGCGTCAAGGAGCAACTGCTCTATGAAGTCCACGACCCGGCCGCCTACCTGACACCCGACGTGGTGGCCGACATCAGTGTCGCGCAGCTCAGCCTCGCTGGGCCTGACCGCGTGGCCCTGGCCGGCGTGCGCGGCCATGCGCGGCCGGCCAGCCTCAAGGTCAATGTCTGCCATGAAGGCGGCTGGCTGGCTGAAGGTGAGATCTCTTATGCCGGCCCCCGCGCCGAAGCGCGCGCGCGCCTGGCCGCCGAGGTGCTGCGCCGGCGCCTGCCGGAGTTGGCGCTGCGTGTGGACCTCATAGGCGCGCTCAGCGTCATGGGCGACGACGCGGGCCGTTTGCTGGTGGAGTCTTCTGTGGGTGACGCACGCGACGTGCGCCTGCGTGTCGCCGCCACCCACGCCGACCGCGCGCAGGCAGAGCGCCTGCCGCGCGAGGTTACCGCGCTGTATTGCTGCGGCCCGGCCGGCGGCGGCGGCGTGCGCAGCTCGCTGACGCCGCGGCTCAACACCTTGTCCTGCCTGGTGCCGCGCGACGCCGTGCCTTTGCGCTTCGACATGCTGGACGCCCTGCAGGAGTCCGCATGAACGAAGCCCGCATCACGGTTCCGCTGTACCGCGCCGCCCACGGACGCACCGGCGACAAAGGCAACCGCTCCAACATCAGCGTGATTGCCTGGCATGCTGATCTTTACCCCGTGCTGCTGGCACAAGTCACCGAGGCCGTGGTGGCGCAGCGCTTTGCCCATCGCCGGCCCACGCGCGTGCAGCGTTTTGAACTGCCGGGGCTGGCGGCGCTGAATTTTGTGCTCGACGAAGTGCTCGACGGCGGCGTCAACGATGCGCTGAACCTGGACACCCACGGCAAGGCCCTGTCCTTCTGGCTGCTGGACTTGCCGATAGAGATTCCCGCCGGCCTGGCTCCCCTGCTCGCGGGCCCGGCACTGGCGCATACCGACTGGTTTTTCAATTAAAAAAGGAGACAAGACATGACCCCCCCACTACCGAACTTCGCAAACCCGCGCATCCGCCCCCTGATGCTCGCCGCCGCCGCGTTCTGCGCGCTGGCGCCCGGGTTGTCGCCGGCCCAGGGCTTTCCCGACAAGCCCATCACCTTCATCGTGCCCTTTGCCGCCGGCAGCGCTACCGACCAGCTGGCGCGCGCCCTGGGCCAGGCCGTGACCAACGACAGCAAGGCCAGCGTGCTGGTCCACAACCGGCCCGGCGCCAACAGTTTTATCGGGGCCCAGGCGGCGGCGAAAGCCAAGCCCGACGGCTATACCGTCTTCATCACCACCAACACCACGCAATCGGCCAACGAGCACCTGTTCAAGAAGCTGCCCTATGACCCGGTCAAGGACTTCGCGCCGCTCACCGCTCTGGGGCGCGGCGGCCAGATCATGGTCGTCAACCCGGCGCTGCCGGTGAACAGCGTCGCCGATTTCATCAAGCTGGCCAAATCCAAGCCGGGCAAGCTGTCCTTCGGCAGCGGCAGCTCCTCCAGCCGTGTCGCGGRCGAGCAGTTCAAGCAGATGACGGGCACCTACATCCTGAACATCCCCTACAAGAGCAACCCACCGGCCGTGACCGACCTGCTGGGCGGCCAGATCGACATGATGATCACCGACATGGCCACCGGCCTGCCGCAGGTCAAGGCCGGCAAGCTCAAGGCGCTGGGCGTGTCCACGCGGCAGCGCTCGCCGCTGGCGCCGGACGTGCCCACCATCGCCGAAGCCGGTGTCAAGGGCTATGAGATGACCTACTGGTTTGCCGCCTACGCGCCGGCCGGCACACCCGCCGATGTGGTGGCCAAACTCGCCGACATGCTCGCGCGCGCCGCGCGCAGCGCCTCGGCCGCGCCCTTCTACCAGTCCAGCGGCATCGAGATCTTCACCAGCAGCCCCGAAGAACTGCGCAAGTTCCAGGCGGACGAAACCCTCAAATGGGGAAAAATCATCAAGGCGGCGGGCATAGAACCCGAGTAAACGACACGGGGGAACTGGGGTTTGGGATTCAACTATTCGTAACGCATTACGTTTAAGTAAAATTCCCGGCAAAGCCGGCGGCCTTGTTCCGCCGCGCCCCCACCAGGAAACCCCATGTCCAAAGCCTTCGCCTCCCAGTCCGACCTGACCGACAAGACCATCACCTTCGAGCAGCTCAGCGCGCACTGCTGGGCCTACACCGCCGAGGGCGACCCGAATTCCGGCGTCATCATCGGCGACAAGTTCATCATGGTCAGCGACGCCACGGCCACGCCGGCGATGGCGCAGGACCTGATTGCGCGCATACGCAGCGTCAGCGACAAGCCCATCAAGTACGTGCTGCTCACGCACTACCACGCGGTGCGCGTGCTGGGCGCCAGCGCCTACGCAGCCGAGGGCGCGACCGAGATCATCGCCAGCCGGGGCACTTACGAACTCATCGTCGAGCGCGGCGCGCAGGACATGCAAAGCGAGATGGAGCGCTTCCCGCGGCTGTTCCGCAATGCCGAAAGCGTGCCCGGCCTGACCTGGCCGACGCTGGTGATAGACGGCGGCAACCCCGTCAAAGGCGAGGTACCCGGCAAGCTGGTGCTGGACCTGGGCGGCGTGAAGGTGCAGGTCTGGCACCCCGGCCCCGGCCACACGCGCGGCGACACCATCGCCTGGATTGAAGAAGAAAAAGTGCTGTTCTCCGGCGACCTGGTCGAATACGAGGCGGGTGTCTACACCGGCGACGCCCAGCTCGAGGAATGGCCCGCCACGCTTGAAGCCCTGCGCGCGCTTAAGGCCGAGGCCATCGTGCCGGGCCGCGGCGAGGCCATGAAGGGCGCGGCCAACGTCAACAAGGCGCTGGATTACACCAAACGCTGGGTGGAGACGCTGTACAAAGCCGGCAAGGAAGCGGCAGCAGCCGGCATGGACCTCAAGGCCGCCATGGACCACACACGCAAAAGCATGGACCCGGTTTTCGGCCATGTATTCATCTATGAGCACTGCCTGCCGTTTGACGTGAGCCGCGCATTCGACGAAGCCAGCGGCATCAAGAATCCGCGCATCTGGACCGCAGAGCGGGACCAGGAAATGTGGAAAGCGCTCCAGGGCTGAAGCCCGGCGCGTTCAGGAATCCAGGTCCAGGCTGGACAGCAGCCCGACAAAAACATCGAGCGCTGCCTGGCCGTCCAGTTGCTCCATGCGTTCCAGCACATCCTCATCCTCGACCAGGCAATAACCCAGGCTGAAGCGCCGGAACCGGCGGGCGGCCAGTTCGCCGTGGTGCACGACCTGCATATTGATATGGCGGCTGTCCTGGCGTATGCGCTCCAGCAGCGCCAGCACCTGCTTTTGCCCGCCTTCAAACTGCTGGCAAAAGCGCATGCCGTCAAAAATCAGCAGCCCCGTGATGTCGCGCTCCGCATTGGCCCGGCGGGCCTTGGCGGCGATGTCTGCGACGACGCTCAGCGGCGCTTCGGGGGCCAGCGTGCTGACGTAAAGGATTTCATACAGAGTGGTGCTTGTTTTTGTCATTGCGGCCCAATGTAGCGGCCCACACGTAGGCGCACAATGTCAAAAGACACAAGTAAATGCGCCTAAGATTATTCTTTTATGAATATCCCCACGCCAACTTCAGCGATCTGCCCGCCGGGCTGCAATGCCTGTGGTTTGCGTGAGACCCGGGCTTTCATGCCCGTCAATGCCGAAGAACTGAAGTTCCTCGAAGCCTTCCGCACCGGCACCGCCATGGTGAAGGCCGGCGCCACCATACTTCCCGAGCAGCAACCCAACGGCAAACTCTTCACGCTCTACTCGGGCTGGGCCTTTCGTTACAAGACCTTGAGCGACGGCCGGCGGCAAATCCTCAACTTTTTGCTGCCGGGCGACTTCATCGGCCTGCAGCAGAAATTCGCCGACGGCGCCATGCACGGCATCGAGGCCGTGACCGATGCCAGCCTCTGCGTGTTCCCGCGTGAGGGTCTGTGGGAGCTGTTCCGCAATTTCCCCAACCTGGGCTATGACATCACCTGGTTGGCGGCGCGAGAAGAGGGCATGGTGGACGACCACCTGCTCACGGCCGGGCGGCGCAATGCCACCGAACGCGTGGCCATGCTGCTGATGCATTTATTCCGCCGGCTGGAGCGCGTGGGCATGGCCGCCGGCGGCATGATCGAATTTCCGATCAACCAGCAGCACATCGCCGACGCGCTGGGGCTGTCGCTGGTGCACACCAACAAGACGCTCAGGCGCCTGCGCCAGCTCGGCCTGCACGAGATCCTCGACGGCAAGTTGCGCCTGCTCAACACCCGCGCGCTGGAGCGCATTGCGGACTATTACGATACGCCCCCCTCGCAGGTTCCGCTACTCTGATTCAGCCCTGTAGGCGGGCGCCGACAGCAAGCTTCCTTGGCGGATGACATGCTCCCCCGGTTCCAAGTTCTAAGGTGGCTCTCTTGCCCGTGATGCGGCGAGACCAGACACCACCCAGGAGACGCTCATGGACCACGCACAAGCCCCCGGCGCACGGCTGCAGCAGCAACCGCCCCGCTTCTCGAACCGGCAGCAACAGCAAAGCAGCGGCTCGCGCGAGTTCCAGCCGCGCCAGTCGCAGCCCGGCGACGGCCCGACCGGCCAGATGGGCGAGGGCAGCTATGAAGGCACGCGCAAATACCAGGAAAAAATCAAGTCCTACCTCAAGGATGCCGACGTCAAGTCCGACGCCGAGGCCGCCAGGCCCGAGTCGCCGCAGCAGGCCGAGGAACTGAAAAAAGCCGAGGAGGAGGGGCGCTCCCACTCCAAGTCTCCGGGGCAGTAAAACCTGCGGCAAAGGTGCCGCGCTTCAGGATTTCTGCGCGTTGAGTGTCCTGAAGTCCTGTTCGTAACGATGCAGGGTCTCCACCGCCTTGTGGCGCTGCGCCGGCGTGGTGCTGTTGTGCAGCTCCGCCAGCGTGGCGCAAGCGTCCTGCGTCAGCTTCTCCATGTAATCGCGGTAAGCCGCATCGGGTGACGTGAGGGTGCGCTCAAACAGCCCGCGCATCGCGGCCTGGGTTTTCTCGGGTGTGCCCTGGCCCGCCACCAGCGGGCGCAGCGTATGCAGGGCGTCTTGCTGGCGCCGGATTTTTTCCGCGTAGCTGCGCGGCGCGTCGAAGTGCGAGCTGTCGATGCGCCGCTCAATCACCGCCAGCTGCTTTTTCTCCAGCCGGCCGTAGAGCATTTCGGCGCGCTTGACCGCCTCCTTGTAGCGCTTGTCGCGCTGGGCCTTGGGCGAGGCCTCCAGGAAGTCCTCGCGGTACTCGTCATTGCCTTTGGCGAAGCGGCGTTCCAGGGTTTTCAGCTGGCCGGCCTGCAGCGAACCGACCAGGGTCGCCATGGGCGGCTCCGCCTGCCGCGACAGCGCCACGAGTTTGCCGCGCACGTCGGTGTAGATCGCGCAGGCCGCCGCGGCGTCCATGTCCGAAGGCATTTGATGCTGCAGCTTTTGCAGCGCCTCGATGTAGCCGGGCAGCTGCGTCTGGCGGTGCCAGGCCTGCAGTTTGTCGAGGTCGGCCTTGACCTGCAGGCTTTGTGCGTCGGTGAAGTCGAAGTGGCGGTCCAGCTGCCAGTAGGCCAGTTCGGGCGCCTGGTTGTAAGCGAGTTTCATGAGGCTGCAGCTTTGCAGCAGCCCGGCCAGCAGCAGGACGGCCAGCCCGCCGATAATCCGTGTGCAGCGTCCCGTGCCCGCCCCGGCGGCCCGGGAACGCGTCATCACCCCAAGATCCAGAGGAAATTTCATGGCAACCCCAATCGATGTCGTCATCATGGCCGCGGGCAAAGGCACGCGGATGAAAAGCAGTTTGCCTAAAGTGTTACACCGATTGGGCGGGAAAGCTTTGCTCGCGCATGTCATCGAATGCGCCGCCTCCGTGTCGGCGCGCCAGGCAGTGGTCATTACCGGCCATGGCGCGGCGGAAGTCGAGGCCGCCTGCAAGCGTTTTACCGAGGCCGCGGGCGCTACAGCAACCCCGGTGGCGCTGCGCTTCGCGCGCCAGGAGCCGCAGCTCGGCACCGGCCACGCGGTACAGCAGGCGCTGCCCCTGCTGGCCGACGACGGCGTCACGCTGGTGCTCTCGGGCGACGTACCGCTGACCCAGGCCGCCACCTTGCAGGCACTGATTGACCAGTGCGACGGCCAGCGCCTGGCGCTGCTCACGCTCAGCATGGCCGACCCCACGGGCTACGGCCGCATCGTGCGCGCCGGCCCCGAAGCGTCGTCGCAAGTCAGGGCCATCGTCGAGCACAAGGACGCCAGCGCCGCCCAGCGCGAGATCCGCGAAATCTACAGCGGCATCATGGCCGTGCCCACGCGCCTCTTGCGCGCCTGGCTGGCCCGGCTCGACAACAAGAACGCCCAGGGCGAGTACTACCTCACCGACATCGTGAAGTTCGCCGTGGCCGATGGCGTGGCCGTGGTGGCCCACCAGATCACCGACGCCGCCCAGGTGGCCGGCGTCAACAGCCCGGTTCAGCTGGCCGAGCTCGAGCGCGTCCACCAAAGCCGCCTGGCCGTTGCCCTGATGGAGCAGGGCGTGCGCCTGGCCGACCCGGCGCGCCTCGACGTGCGCGGCACGCTGGTCTGCAGCCAGGACGTCGAGATCGACGTGAACTGCGTCTTTGAAGGCGCGGTCACCCTGGGCGAGGGCGTGCGCATAGGCGCGAACTGCGTGATCGCCAACTGCAGCATCGCCGCCGGTGCCGTCATCCACCCCTTCACCCACATCGACGGCGAAAAACTCGGCGTGAAGGTGGGCGAGGGCGCGCTCATCGGCCCCTTCGCGCGCCTGCGCCCCGGCGCGCAGCTGGGCGCCGAGGTGCACATCGGCAATTTTGTCGAGGTCAAGAACTCCACCCTGGCCAAAGGCGCCAAGGCCAACCACCTGGCCTACCTGGGCGACGCCACCGTGGGCGAGCGCGTCAACTACGGCGCCGGCAGCATTACCGCCAATTACGATGGCGCCAACAAGCACCGCACGGTGATCGAGGCCGACGTGCACATCGGCAGCAACTGCGTGCTGGTCGCGCCCGTCACCATAGGCGCCGGCGGCACGGTGGGCGGCGGCTCCACCATCACCAAGAGCACGCCTCCCGAGGCGCTCAGCGTGGCGCGCGGCAAGCAGGTCAGCCTGCCGAACTGGAAGCGCCCGGCCAAGCTGCCGCGCCCCTCCTGAGCGCGAATACCTCGGGTATTCCCGGGGTGGCTGGAATGATGGTTACATGACGTAACATCGGGTCGGCTGCACCCGCAATGGGTGCCGCTCATTCCAACCAATTACAAAGAGGGGTTCCCATGTTTCAACAGTTCAGGCGTGTTGTCCTGTTCACGGGCATTGCCGTGTCCGCGTTTCTGGTCGGCTGCGCCGGCCCTGCGCCCAACTATGCGCCGTCCATCGACAACGTCGAGACGCTCAAGAAGATCCAGGGCGCGCCCGCCGTGAAGACGGGCACCATCGCCGTGACGGCAGCCATGCCGGGTGCCGCCTCGCTCCAGCTTCGCGCCAACACCATGACCTCGCCCGTCGGCAAGAACTACGGCGACTACATCGCCGCGGCGCTGCGCCAGGAACTGGAACTGGCCAAGCTGTACAACCCGCAGTCGGGCGTTGAAATCAGCGGCACCCTGCTCAAGAACAATATTGACGCGGGCGGCATCAGCACCAACGCCGGGCAAATCGAGGCGCGTTTTGTGGTGACGGCCAACGGCCAGGTGCGCTTTGACAAGGTCAAGCGCACAGAGCGCAAATGGGACAGCTCTTTCGCCGGCGCCGTGGCCATTCCGCTGGCAGCCAACAACTACCCGCTGATGGTGCAGTCGCTGATCGCCGCTTTGGTGACCGATCCCGATTTCGTCAAAGCCATTCGCAACTAAGCCGGGATGACCACCATGAACCGATTAGTTGGCTATGTTTTCTCGGCGCTGGCCTGCCTTGTGCTGTTCGGCTGCGCGCACCCCATCACCATGAACCCCGACCTCGCGGCGGTCACCGTGCCTGCCGGCGCCAAGCCCATCGCCAAAAAGGTGGGCTACCACATCCCCGACGCCCTGCGTTCGGTGGAAGTGACCACGCCCGGCGGCGGTGGCGACAAGGTGCGCTACTTCCCCTACCGTGACATCGAGCCCGGCTTTTACAAGGCGCTGTCCGAGTCGTTCAGCAGCGTGACCAAGGTGCAGAACCCCAAAGACTTCGCGGCCCTGCAGGCCGGCGGCGTCTCCCTGCTGATCACGCCGGAAGTCACCACCAACTCGTCGTCCGACGGCGCCTTCACCTGGCCGCCCACGCAATTCAGCGTCAAACTGGTCTGCACCATCGTCGATGCCGCCGGCCAGCCGGTCGAGACGATACGGGTCAGTGGCGAAGGCGGGGCGACCTTCTCGGAATTCAAGAGCAACTTCTCGCTGGCGGCAGTGCGGGCTTCGAATGACGCGCTTGCCAAGCTCGTCAAGGCGTTGGTGGCGTCGCCGGCCTTGCGTAAGTAATCGGTTCTTGCTCCGGCGGCGGGCCCTTTGCTTGGGCCTGCTGGCCGGGGGTTGCCCGGCAGCAAGTAACTTTCTTTTGCTTCGCCAAAAGAAAGTCACCAAAGAAAAGGCGACCCGCAGTCTGGGTCCCCTGCGCTGCGCTACGGGGCAACCTGCGGTGCTCGAGCCAAGCGGGGTCCGGCTAAACTCGCTTCGCTCAGACAACGCCGGCCCTGATCCGCTTGTCTCTGCGCTCCTCGGCCCAGCCAGGACGGGGCAATCGCGGCCCAGCCAGGACGGGGCAATCG
>NZ_JBFUBU010000058.1:0-25681 GCF_056405595.1 Polaromonas sp. P1_G1 | reverse complement strand
GCCGGCAGGTAGCCCGGCTGGGTGCGGGGGTTCTGCGCGCCCGGCTGGCCGGGCCGGCCGTCCTGGCCCTGGGCGAAGGCGGGCTGCTGCTGGCTGCCGGAGTTGACCGAGGTGTCGCCCAGGCTGATGCCGTTGTCGGCCAGCGTGCCGCGCAGCTGCGGCAGCGCGGCTTCGACGGCGGCGCGCACCGAGGCGTGCGCGGACACAAACAGCGCCTGGACCTGGTTGTCGTTCATGCTGAGGGTGACCTTGAGCGGGCCCAGGCCCGGGGGGTTGAGCTGGAGCTCGGCCACCTGATCGCCGGCCTTGCCCATGTGCAGCATCTGCCGGCCCAGGGCCTGGCCCCATTCGCCGCTGCCGACTTCGGGTGTGAGTGCTGCCTGACTTGGGGCTGGCGCTGCGGATTGGCTGGAAGCCAGTGCATGGTTGTTCGCCGGGGTGGCTGTCGCGTTGATCGTGAAACCTGGGGCAGCGGAAGCCGCATCGGCTACGGGGGCCTGGCCGGCGGCTGCCGGGGCGGAGGCTGCGGTGACGTCGGCAACTGCCGGGCCGGCTGCGTCGTTGGCCGCTGCCATGGTGGGAGCTTTGCTTGCGCCGGGCTTTTGTTCGACGCGCGTGTCGGTGCCCGTCAGCTCACGGGCCTCATCGCCGGGCCGCTCGTCGTGTGCTGAAAATTGTTTGGCCTGGCCGGCATCCAATGCGGTGGCCGGCGCCATGGCTTTGGTTGCGGGCAGGTCCAAGGCGGCTTCGTCGCCTGTGGGCGCCAGGGTCGTGGCCGGAGCTTCCCGGCCCTTTGGGGGTGCGGCGGGCGCAACAGGCAGGCCGGAGGCGAGCAGGGCTTGCGGCGCGGCGGCTTCGGTGTCGCCGCCGAGGCTGGCGTCGTTTGCCGCTGCGGCGGCTGCCGGTGCGGTGGTGGCGGTCGAGGCTTCCGCGGTGGCGGTGGCGCTCAGGGGCGTAGTCGCGTTGCCGCCGGCGATAGCGGCAGTGCCGGCCTCGGCGCCCGCCGCCTTGGCGATGCGCGTTTCGAGCGGCACAAACAGCAGCGCCGCGGTATTGATCGCTTCGGGCGTGTCGGATTTTTTGTCGTCGGCGATGCGCTTGACGGGCACGGAGGCGGGGGGCTTGCCGCCGGCCTTGGCGGGTGCTTCGCCGGAGGCCGCGAGCGAGCGCGACAGCACGTCGCCAAAACTTTCGCCGTCGCCCTGGGCGGCTTCATCGCCGCGGCTGGATGATGCGGAAGAAGCCGAAGAAGCGTTGCCGGTTGGCGCCGGGGCGGGGGCGGAGAGGGTAGGGGGGAGCAGGGACATGGCTGTTTCTCGCAGGTCTATCTATTCAGTGGCCCTGCAGGCTGGCGCGCATATAGAACTGGCGCGCGCTGCGTTCGTCGCTGTCGCGCTGCTCGCGCTTGTTCTGCACGGCCATTTCCTGCAGGCGCACGCGGCCGGCCAGGGTGTCGAAGGAGTTGAGGCGGCGCTGGCTGTTCTGCCAGTCGCCGCGGCCTGTCGCCAGTCGCGTGTCGGCCTGCACGGTGACGGCGCGCTGCTGTTCGATGGCGGCATCCAGCGTGGCGATGAAGTTGCGGAAGTTGCGAAGTTGCGCCGCCGGCACGCCCGCGCCCATCTGCACCTGCAGCTGGTCCAGGTATTCCTGGCGGTAGCGCTGCAGCATCTCGAGTTTTTCAGCCGCGCTGGTATGCGCGGTCTGCAGCTGGCCGAGGCGGCGCGTGGCTTCGTCGGTCTTGTTCTGCGCCAGTTCGATCAGCGTGGCGAGCGGTAGCTTGTTGGGCATGACGTTGTTCCTGGGTTGGGGTAGCGGTGAAGGAGGGGGCTCAGGCCTGGAAGATGGCGTTGAGCTGGGCCGTGGCGTCGGCGTGGCCCACACGTTCTTCCATGGTCTGCTGCAGAAAGGCTTCTACCCGGGGATAGAGGGCGATGGCCTGGTCCAGCTGCGCGTCGTGGCCGGGCGCGTAGGCGCCGACGCTGATCAGGTCGCGGTTGCGCTGGTAGCGCGACAGGGCCTGCTTGAAGCTGCGCACGGCCTGGAACTGTTCGGGCGTGATCAGCGCCGTCATGGCGCGGCTGATGGAGGCCTCGATGTCGATGGCCGGGTAGTGGCCGGACTCGGCCAGGCTGCGCGACAGCACCACGTGGCCGTCGAGGATGGCGCGCGCCGAGTCGGCGATCGGGTCCTGCTGGTCGTCGCCTTCTGCGAGCACGGTGTAGAAGGCGGTGATGGAGCCGCCGCGGCCCTCGGCGTCGCGCGCGCCGTTGCCGGCGCGCTCCACCAGCGCGGGCAGCTTGGCGAAGACCGAGGGCGGGTAGCCTTTGGTAGCGGGCGGCTCGCCCACGGCCAGCGCGATCTCGCGCTGCGCCATGGCGTAGCGTGTCAGCGAGTCCATGATCAGCAGCACGTTCTTGCCTTCGTCGCGGAAGTATTCGGCCAGGCAGGTGGCGTAGGCCGCGCCCTGCAGGCGCAGCAGCGGCGAGGTGTCGGCCGGCGCCGCGACCAGCACGGCGCGCGCCATGCCTTCCTCGCCCAGGGTGTTCTCGATGAAGTCCTTGACCTCGCGGCCGCGCTCGCCGATCAGGCCGACGACGATGACGTCGGCGCTGGTGTAGCGCGCCATCATGCCCAGCAGCACGCTCTTGCCGACGCCGGAGCCGGCGAACAGGCCCATGCGCTGGCCGCGCCCGACGGTCAGCAGCGCGTTGATGGCGCGCACGCCGACGTCGAGCACGCTGTCGATGGGCGCGCGGGTCAGCGGGTTGATGGGCTTGGCGGCCAGCGGCACCTCGCGTGAGAAATCGAGCGGGCCGCGCCCGTCCAGCGGCCGGCCGGCGGCGTCGACCACGCGGCCCAGCATGCCGGCGCCCACCGGCAGGCGTTTGGTGCGCGGGCCCAGGCCGCCGGCATGGCCGGCGGGCGACTCCAGCGCGTAGACGCGGGCGCCGGGCAGCAGGCCGTCGACCTCGCTTTGCGGCATCAGGAAGATGCGGTCGCCGGCGAAGCCGACGACTTCGGCCTCGGCGGTTTTTTGCGGATAACCGGGCGGCAGCTCGATCAGGCAATCGCTGCCGACCGGCAGGCGCAGCCCGACGGCTTCGAGCACCAGGCCGACGGCGCGTGTGAGCCGGCCGTAGCTGCGCACCGGCACGCTTTGCGCCACCGAGGCGCGCGCCTCGTCGAGCGCGCCGTGCCAGGCGCGCAGCGGCGCGGCGGCCGGAGCGGCAGGAGTAGCGGGAACGGCGGCTGCGACGGGCAGTTCAGACATGGATCGCCACCGGCGTGTGCATGGCGGTTTTCACCAGGGCCGCGGTGACGCGCTCCCAGCGGCCCGGCAGGCTCGCGTCCTGTTCACCGCTGGCCGCCAGCACGCGGCAGCCGCCGCGCTGGCAGGCGGCGTCGCTGCGTATGCGCCAGCCGGCGGCCTGCAGGTCCTCGGCCAGGTGCTGGCGCACCAGCGCCGCGTCGTCGGGGTGCAGCACCAGCTGCGGCGAGCCGCTCAGGGCCGGGTCGGCCTGCAGCAGTTCGCGCACCACCGGCAGGATGGCGCCGGTGTCCAGCGCCAGGGCCTGGCCCAGCACCTGGCGCGCGATGTCCAGCGCCAGGGCCAGCAGGTTTTCGGAAATTTCGTGCTCGGCGCCGCGCAGCGCGGCCGGCAGCGCCAGGGCCAGCGCGCGCAGCTGCGCGGCTTCCGCATGGACTTCGGCCATGGCGTCCGTGCGGCCTTGCGCCTGGCCGCGGTCGTAGCCCTGGCGAAAGCCTTCGGCCTCGCCCGCTTGCAGGGCCTGCAGGCGCAGCTGGGCCAGCTCGACGTCGTTGATCAGCACCTCGGGCTTGAGCGGCGCGACCACGGGCGCCGGTTTGGGCTCGGGGGGGAGCGCCGGTGCCGCATCGGATTCCTGCGCGATGGCCGTCATCTCCCAGCGCTCCCAGGCGGTGAGCGCTTCCTTGGTTCCGTTGGCCCGGCGCGCGTAGGGCGGTTCGGTGGGCGGCCTGTCCGCGGCGGCGCGCGGCGGCAGATGCGTCAAGGGCGGCCGGTTATACATAGGAGTCGTTCCCCGGGCCGCCGAGCACGATCTCGCCGGCATCCGCCAGGCGGCGCACGATCTGCAGGATGCCCTTCTGCTCGTTCTCGACCTGCGAGACGCGCACCGGGCCGCGCATCTCGATGTCCTCGCGCAGCATCTCGGCGGCGCGCTGCGACATGTTCTTGAGGAATTTCTCGCGCAGCTCCAGCGGCGCGCCTTTGAGCGCGATGATGAGCGACTCCGATTCCACTTCCTTGAGCAGCAGCTGGACGCTGCGGTCCTCGAGCTCGAGCAGGTTCTCGAACAGGAACATCTCGTCGATCATCTTCTGCGCCAGCGCCTCGTCGTGCTCGCGCACGTGCTTGATGACGCTTTCCTCCTGCGCGCTGCTCATCATGTTGACGATCTCGGCGGCCGCGCGTATGCCGCCCAGGCGGCTGCGCTTGACGCCTTCGCCGGACAGCATGTCGGTGAGCACGTCGGTCAGCTCCTTGAGGGCGGCCGGCTGCACGCCGCCGAAGGTGGCCACGCGCAGCACGGCGTCGTGGCGCACGCGCTCGGGCAATTGTTCGAGCACGTCGGCGGCCTTGTCGCGGTCCAGGTGCACCAGAAGGGTGGCGATGATCTGCGGGTGCTCGTCGCGGATCAACTCAACGACTTCGGTGGCCTCGAGCTGGTTCAGCCGGTCTATGCCGCTGGTCGAGCTGTCGGGCTGGGAAATGCTTTCCAGCAAGTCGGCCGCGCGGGTGTTGCCCAGGGCCTTGTTGAGCACGGCGCGCAGGTAGCTGCCGGCATCGACGTGGGTGGCCGAGTACTGCTCGGTTTCCTCGCGGAATTCGCGCAGCACCTCGCCGACCTCGTCGCGCCTGACCTGCGCCAGCCCGGCCATGGCCTTGCCCAGGGTGTGGACCACGTGTTGCGGCAGGTGCTGCAGCACGCTGCCGGCGCCGGCCTCACCGAGCGACATCAACAGAATGGCGCTTTTGCGCGTGCCTTCATCCACCATTTTTTTCCGTCCAGTGTTTGATCAGCATGGCCACCATGGCCGGCTCCTTGGCCGCCATCTCCTGCGCGTACTGCAGGTTGGCCTCGTGCCGGCGCTTGCGCTGCTCCTGCTGTTCGCGGGCCTGCGCCTGCTGTTCGGCGGTTTCGCCCTCGACCGGTTCGCTGTCCATGCCCGCCGCGGTCGCTGCCGCCGAGGACGAGGCCGGCTGCAGGTGCTTGCGCAGCAGCGGCCGCAGCACAGCCAGCCACAGGTAGAGGGCGAGCAGGCCGAGCAGCAGGTACTTGATCGAGGACTTGGCGATCTCGACGTTCTCGGGCTGGCGCCACRGCGGCAGCTCGGGGGTTTCGGTGTCGGACGCGAAGAGGCTGTTGACGACGTTGAGCGAGTCGCCGCGTTCGGCGCTGAAGCCCATGGCCTGGCGCGCCAGGTTGCGGATCTGCTCGAGCTCGGCGGCCGTCAGCGCCGCGCGCTTGCCGGCGGCGGCGCCGTTGCCGCGGTAATTGACCACCACCGCGACGGACAGGCGCTTGATGCCGCCGGCCCCTTGCTGGGTGTGGCGTATGGAGCGGTCGACTTCGTAGTTGGTGGTGACGTCCTTGCGCGAATTGCCGCCGGCGCCGGCGCTGCGCGGGGCCGTGCCGGCCGAGCCGAGTTCGGCGCTCATCTTGAGCTGGGCCGCAGGCGCCGCGCCGGGCGGCGTGGCTTGCTTGATCTGTGAGGGTGCGGTGATGGGCGCGACCGGGTCGGGCGGCGGCTGGTTGGTCAGCGCGCCGGGCACGCCGGTGGCCGGGCCGTTGCCGAGCTGGCCGGATTCGCTGGACTGCTGGCTGCGGATGGCCGCGCTGCCGGGTTCCTGGTTGGGCCGGAATTTCTCGTCGGTGTTCTCGACGATGGAAAAGTCGATGTCGGCGGCGACCTGCGCATGCACATTGCCGGCGCCGAGTATGGGCTGCAGGATGGCTTCGATGCGGCGTATGTAGCCCTGCTCTATTTCCTGGGTGTACTTGAGCTGGCTGACGTCCAGGCCGCGCGTGCCGGCGTTGGCCGCCGACAGCAGGTTGCCGGCCTGGTCGACCACGGTGATGCTTTTGGTCGAGAGCTCGGGCACGCTGCTGGAGATCAGGTGCACGATGGCGCTGACCTGGCCTTCGTCGATGCTGCGGCCGCGGTGCAGGCTCAGCACCACGGAGGCGCTGGGTTTTTTCTGGTCGCGCACGAACAGCGAAGGCTTGGGCAGCGCCAGGTGCACGCGCGCCGATTCGACGGCGGAGATGGAGTTGATGGAGCGCGCGAGTTCGCCTTCCAGCGCGCGCTGGTAGTTCACTTGCTCGGCGAACTGGCTGGTGCCGAACTTCTGGGCGTCCATCAGTTCGAAGCCGACGGTGCCGCCCTTGGGCAGGCCCTGGGCGGCCAGGCGCAGGCGCGCCTCGGGTACTTTGTTGGAAGCCACCAGCAGCGCGCCGCCGCCTTCGGTGAACTTGTAGGGGATGTTCATCTGCTGCAGCGACGCGATGATGGCGCCGCCGTCGCGGTCGGACAGGTTGCTGTAGAGCACGCCGTAGTCGGGCGCGCGGCTCCAGAGCCACAGCGCCGCGATGGCGGCCACCGCGGCGGACGCGCCAATCATCAAGGGCAGGCGCGGGTTGGCGCGCAGCTGCTCCAGCCAGGGCGGCATCCTGGACGGGGCAGCCTCGGCGCCCAGCACGGCGGTGTTCACGCGCTCACCCGGCTACGCACGCATGCGCGGCGTGGAGCCGGGGCTGGCCTGGAGGCTGGCGGCGCGTGCGGCCGGGCGTGGGGGCTGAAACAACAGTTGGCATACAACAGGTCTTATTCAAAGGCGAAAAAGTCGACCGGCATGGCGGGCATGGAGGTGCACGGGGGCCGGTCCTTGTGAAGAATTGTCAGAGCCGGCCGGCCTTCCCGATCCGCTGAATAGCCGGGGCTTTTGCCGTCTTTTGGCCTGATGCCGCGATTCACCCGCTGGTACGCTTCAACCCGTTCATCAAGCAAGGGGCGCCCATGCGCCGGGAAAACACCATGTCGATCACATCCATTGAGTCCGTACTCCAGCAAATGCGCGTGCTTGCGCAGTCGTCGGGCATGTCCGCGCCGGCCGGCCCCGAGGCCGCCTCCGGTGGCTTCGCCGGCGAGCTGAAGAAGTCGCTGGAGCGCATCAGCGACAGCCAGCAGCACGCCTATAGCCAGGCCGAGGCCTTCGAGCTCGGCAAGCCCGGCGTGGCGCTCAACGACGTGATGGTCGACATGCAGAAGGCCAACATCGGTTTCCAGATGGGCTTGCAGGTGCGCAACCGCGTGGTCGCGGCCTACCAGGAAATCATGAACATGCCGGCCTGACGAGGGGCGGCGTGTGATGCGGATTTATTTTCCGGAGCACGCTAAAGGTTTGGCGGGGCCCGGCCGATAACCTGGACAACGGTGGCTTGCAGACTGTCAAGGCAGGCAAGGCCAGCGTGACGGCAAGTTAGCCGGAGTCCACAACCTATGTAATCAGGAGTCCCTCATGGCCCAAGTCATCAATACCAACTCGCTTTCCCTGCTCACGCAGAACAACCTCAACAAGTCGCAGTCGTCGCTGAACACCGCGATCCAGCGCCTGTCCTCCGGCCTGCGCATCAACAGCGCCAAGGACGACGCAGCGGGCCAGGCTATCGCCAACCGCTTCACGTCCAACATCAAGGGCCTGGCTGTTGCGCAACGCAATGCCAACGACGGCATCTCGCTGGCGCAGACGACTGAAGGCGCGTTGACCGAAATCAACAGCAACCTGCAGCGCATCCGCGAACTGGCCGTGCAGTCCAGCAACGGTTCCAACTCGACCGCCGACAAGGCTTCGATCCAGGCTGAAATCACCCAGCGCCTCGCTGAAATCGACCGTACCTCGGCACAGACCGACTTCAACGGCGTGAAAGTGCTGGCCTCCAACAGCAAGCTGAGCATCCAGGTCGGAGCGAACGACGGCGAAACCATCGACATCGGCCTCAAGCAGATCGACTCCGCCAGCCTGAAGCTGAATTCGCTGACGGTTTCCAAGAACGAGCTGAAGGTCGGCGCCGCCATCACCACCGTGGTGGACAACACCGCCGCCACCGGCTCGGCCACCGTCAACTTCGCGGCGACCAGCGTCACGGCGCTGAACACCGCCAACGGCACCAGCCTGACGGCCGCCGATCTGTCGCTGCATGAAGTGCAGACCGCAGCCGGCGTCGGCAGCGGCGTGTTCGTGGTCAAGGCGGGCGACGAGTACTACTCGGCCACCGTGGACCGCACCAGCGGCAGCGGCCTGGTCACGCTCAACACGGCCGACATCGACTACACCGACACGGCAGCCGGCGTCACGCCCGCGGTGACGATCACCGACCAGCTGGTCAAGGTGGGTGCCGATGCCGCGGGCGCCACGACCGGCTACGTCAGCATCCAGGGCAAGAACTACGCAACGGCCGCCAGCGCGATCGTTGACGCCGGTGATGCCACGGGTACGCTGAACGACACCGGCACCGCCGCGATCGAACTGAACAACCCGGCCGGCGGCACGACCGCTGAATTCGTCGGTGCCTCCACGATCAACCCGCTGTCCAAGATCGATGCGGCGCTGAAGATGGTCGACGACCTGCGCGGTTCGCTGGGCGCGGTGCAAAACCGTTTTGACTCGGTGATCTCCAACCTGGGCACCACGGTGACCAACCTGTCTTCCTCGCGTTCGCGCATCGAAGACGCGGACTACGCGACCGAAGTGTCCAACATGACGCGCGCCAACATCCTGCAACAGGCTGGTACCTCCGTGTTGGCCCAGGCCAACCAGACGACCCAGGGCGTTCTGTCCCTGCTGCGTTAATCGCGCACGGCACGCCTGCTCCGGCAGGCGTGCCTGGTTTTTGTGCAAGCCAGGCGGCTGTGTCCGCCTGCGCTACGCACTCCCGCTTGAGGGTCAGGCGGGAGTGCCTAGCGATTTCCCAGGAGAGCCAGCATGACGATTCCTTCCAGTGCCGTGACAGCCGCTCCGTGGCGTGATGCCATGCCGCCTTCGGCCGCGACCGGCCGCACCGGCGCGTCCCGCGAGGTGCCCGCTGAAAAAGAAGCGGCGCCCGCGCCCGCGCAGGAGCGCGCCGCGCTGGCCGAGATCAACGAGTCCCTGCGGATGGCGTCCATCGGCGTGCAGTTCGAGTTCGACAAGGAGGCCGACACCATGATCGTCAAGGTTGTCGACGTGGAGAGCGGGGACCTGATCCGGCAGATGCCTTCGGAAGAGGTGGTGCGCATATCGAGGGCGCTTGGAAAGCTGCAGGGCCTGCTGGTTCACCACGCTGTTTAGGTCAAAAACTTCAGGAGTCATCCATGGCATCGGTTTCAAGTTTGGGCATCGGGGCGAACCTCGATTTGAGCGGCCTGCTCACCAGCCTCACCACGGCGGAAAGCCAGCCGCTGGTCATGCTGCAGAAGCAGCAGATCAGCTACACCGCCAAGCTGTCGGCCTACGGCACGCTGCAGGGCGCCCTCAGCACCCTGCAGGCGGCGGCCGCCAAGCTGTCGGATGCCAACCTGTTCCAGGGCGTGAAAGCGACGTCCAGCAACACCGACGTGCTCACGGCCGCGGCCTCGGCCATGGGCGCCTCCGGCACTTACGCCGTCAACGTCACGCAGCTGGCCGCGGCGCAGTCGCTGGCCGCAGCGGGCGTGGCCAATGCCAAGGCCGCCGTGGGCAAGGGCACCGTCACCATCGATTTCGGCACCATCTCGGGCGGCACGCTGGACGCGGCCACCGGCACCTACAGCGGCGCGTCCTTCTCGCCGGACGCCGCGCGCACCGCGAAATCCATCGTGATCGACGACAGCAACAACTCGCTGGAAGGCCTGCGCGACGCGATCAACAAGAGCGCCGACATCGGCGTCACGGCCGCCATCGTCAATGACGGCGGCGCCTCGCCCTACCGCCTGGTGCTCACATCCAAGGACACCGGCGTCGCCTCGAGCATGCGCATTTCCGTGGCCGGCGACGCCAGCCTGCAAGGCCTGCTCAACCACGACGCTTCGGGCGCGCAAGCCCTGCAGCAGACTTCCGCCGCCGCCAACGCGATGCTCACGGTCGGCGGCCTGCCCGTGACCTCCAAGACCAATACGGTGACCGACGCCGCTCCCGGCGTGACCATGACGCTGGCCAAGGCAGGTGCCAGCACGCTGACGGTCAGCCGCGACACCTCCGCGGTGGAAGCGGCCATCACCAGCTTCGTCACCGCCTACAACAGCCTGCAGGCCACGGCCGGCCAGCTGACGCAGTACGACAAGGAAAAGCAGGCGGGCGCGGCGCTGGTCGGCGATTCGACGCTGCGCACCATCCAGACGCGCCTGCGCGCCGCGCTCAACACGCCCCAGGCGGGCGAGCTCAAGGTGCTGTCCCGGGTCGGCGTGAGCTTCCAGAAGGACGGCACGCTGGCCTTCGACGCCGCCAAGCTCAAGACGGCGTTCGCCGACAACAAGGCCGGGGTGGCGGAGCTCTTCGCCGGCACCGGCACGGCGGGCACCACCGGCATCGGCAAGCAGGTGTCCTCGCTGCTGGACACCTTCACCAGCAAGGACGGCATGCTCAGCGCCGCGACCACGGGCGTGAAGACCACGCTCAAGTCGCTGGACGACCAGTACACCGCGACCGCGAGCCGTGTGGAAGCCACGGTCGCGCGCTACAAGGCGCAGTTCACCCAGTTGGATCTGCTGGTGTCGCGCATGACCTCCACCGCCAGCTACCTGACCCAGCAGTTCGCCAACATGAGCTCGAGCAAGAAATAAACCCGCACGCAAGCACGTCCCAGCCAGCCGGAATTCCGATGCATACCCAACCCCACACCCAGCCCCTCACGCAGCCGCTTACACAGCCCTACGCTTACCAGCCGAGCGCCAATGCCTACCGCCCGGGCGCCAACGCCTACGCCAGGGTGGGCACCGAGAGCGCGGCCATGAGCGCCTCGCCGCACCAGCTGATCACCATGCTGTTCGACGGCGCCAAGACGGCCATCGCGATGGCGCGCCACCACATGGCGAACAAGGACATCAGCGCCAAGGGCCAGGCCATCTCCAAGGCCATCAACATCGTCGACAACGGCCTGAAGGCCAGCCTGGATGCGGACGCCGCCGGCGTGGCCGGCGCCCAGCTGGTGGCGGACCTGTCGGCGTTTTACGCCTACGTCACGCAGCGCCTGCTGTATGCCAACCTGCGCAACGACCCGGCGCTGCTGGACGAGGCCGA
The DNA here is from genome assembly GCF_056405595.1 of Polaromonas sp. P1_G1. Classification (NCBI taxonomy): domain Bacteria; kingdom Pseudomonadati; phylum Pseudomonadota; class Betaproteobacteria; order Burkholderiales; family Comamonadaceae; genus Polaromonas; species Polaromonas sp. P1_G1. The sequence goes on along the minus strand of NZ_JBFUBU010000058.1, from coordinate 14,385 downwards.
CCGGCTGCTGGACAGCGTGAGCTCGGCCTGGCGCGAGATCGACCCTCAGCGGCCGCAGCCGCTGCAGGTGCCAGCCGCCCCCGCGCTGGCGCGTTTTTCCGCGGGAGCTTGACCTTCATGGGATCACAGAGCGAAGTCATGCACTGCTACGAGCAGATCGCCCCGCTGACCGAGCGCATGCTCGTGCTGGCGCGCGCCAAGCAGTGGGGCGAGCTGCCCCGGCTCGAAGGGCAGTGCAGCAGCATGGTCGAGCGCCTCAAGGACATCGAGCCGCTGAGCACGCTGGACGAGGCGCAGTCGGCCCGCAAGTACGTGTTGCTGGGCCGCATCAGCGCCAACACCACCGAGATCTTCGGCATGGTCATGCCGCAGCTGGCCAAGCTGGTGGGCGTGATGAAAAGCCTGGAACGGCAGCGCAGCCTGCACAAGGCGTACGGCCAGCCGGACGACATCCACCTGTTATGAGCGGTGTGACGCCTCTGGTGGATACCTTGCTGGCCACGCGGCTGGGACAGCGCGTGGACCTGGTACCGCTGAAGGCCGCGCTGGAGATCGCCGGCCCGGGCGCCGTGGTGAATGTGGAAAAAGTGACCAACGACGTGCGCCTGCCTTCGCGCGAGGCGCTGCAGCGCGAGCTGGGCCCGGGCCTGGTCGGCCGCGATGGCGCCGCCCTGGGCTTCGCGCAGGCCAGGCACGACGGCGCCGTCACCCTGAGCGCCGCCGCCCGCACCGTGAGCACGCTGCTGAACCTGCCGGTCGGAACAACGCCTGCCATCCGCGGGCGGGCGCCGCTGCAGCCCGACCTGCGCACGCCCGCCGTGCCGGTGCTGACGGCGGCCCTGGCGCGCACGGTGGCCGAATCCGGCCTGTTTTACGAATCCCACCTGCAGCAGTTCGCGACCGGCCAGCGCACGCTGGCGCAGCTGGCGCGGGAGCCGCAGGCCGGCATGGCGCCCGCGCCCGCCGGGGCGCCGCCGGCGGATGAAAGCCCGGCTTCCCCTGGGGCGGCTGCCGCGCCCTCTATATATATGCAGCCGGCGTCCTCGGCTTTGCCGGCGGCCGCCGTTTTGCCGCCTGTGCCAGCTGAAATGCTGGAAGCAGCCGCGCCGCCGGTGGCTGGCAGCACGCCCCCCGGCGCCGCGGCGCAGCCGTCCGCCGGCCCCGTGGCGGAGCCCGTCCACCCGCCGCTCCCGGCCACCAGCTACGGCCGGACCGGCCTGCCGGACCCCGCGACGCCCAGCCCTCACGATTTCTCCGGGCCGGATGCCGGCACGCCCGGCCCCGCCGTCGCTTCCACGGAGACCGCGCGCGCCGGCCATCCGGCGGCCGCTATTCTTCCCGAGCTGGTGGGCCTGGTGCGCCAGCAGCTCGACATGCTGGCGCTGCCGGTGTTTCGCTGGAGCGGCGAGGCCTGGCCGGGCATTCCGCTGGACTGGGAAATTCGCCGGGAAGGCCATGAACACGAGGAGCCGGCGGGCCGCGAAGGCCGCGAGGAGGGGGCGCAAGCCGCGCAAGCGGCGCCACAGGCCTGGACCACGCGCATGACGCTGAAGCTGCCCCGGCTGGGAACGGTCGATGCGCGCCTGGGCTTGGCCGGCTCGGCGCTCCAGTTGCGGCTGGACGCCTCACAGGAGGGCACGGTGGCGGTGCTGAACCAGGCCGGCGCCGAACTGTCGCGGCGCCTGGGCGCCGTGGGGCTGGAACTGGCGGAGCTGCGCGTAGGCGGCGCGGCGGATCTGCCGGACCCGGCGGGAGGCCGTGATGCCGGATAAACCGCTGGAAGGAAACGCCGCCGAAAGCCCGGAAACCCCGCGTTCCGGCGCCGTGGCGCTGTCCCTGGGGGCCGCAGGCCAAGCGCCCGCGGTGGTCGCCAAGGGCTATGGGGCGGTCGCCGAGGCGATTGTCCAGCGCGCGAAAGAGAGCGGCCTTTACGTTCACGCTTCCTCCGAATTGGTGAAATTGTTAATGCATGTAGACCTGGATTCGCAAATTCCGCCCAATTTGTACCTGGCGGTCGCGGAAATGCTTACATGGATGCATCAATTAGAAATTGAGAAAACTACTACTTAAAAATTAATACTATCGATATTTTGTGAAATTGAAATACAAATAGCTTTTATAAATTCAGTAATTGATTACTAATTTTTCTTGTTTTGACGCTTAAATGTTACTTAATTGATAAATTTGATTTGTTCATGTAATTGTCAGTTTAATGTGTTAAAAATTGCAATTGAGGTGAAGTTGTAAGACAGGCATCTCAATCAATCTGTGATGGGTGACGAAATTGATAGCGAGTAGATGTTCAGGTCACCTCTGTACATGCAAATTTTGAAAGAACAGGAACGCAACGTGATTGAAACTGGTACCGCCAACGACATTGGCGATTTGAATTTGGCCTACCTGCTGCTCGCAAAGCGGCTGGTGAGTGAAGATATTGCGCTCGCGATGTACCGGCTCGGCATGAGCCGGGAACTGGCTGACCTGCTGGGCAGCCTGTCGCTTTCCCAGATTGTGAAATTGGCCGGCTCCAGCCTGCTGCTCTGCCGTTTCCGGTTTGACGACCATCCCATGCTGTCGGCGCTGACCCTGGAAGGCAAGAACCCGGCGCTGCAGCAGGCGCATGCGGCGATTTTGCTGTCCGGCCAGCAGCTTGAGGCGGTCCGGTGAGCGCCCGCGCTTCGGCCCGCTCCCGTGTTTTGACCGGACATCGCCATGGCCACTAAAAGCGTCATCGTCGAAGCCCGGGAAATCCACCTGGCCATGGACCTGATCAAGCTGGGCGCCCGCTTGCAATTCCTGGAGGCGGAAACCAGCCTGAGCCGGGACCGCCTGATCAAGCTCTACAAGGAACTCAAGGGCACCTCGCCGCCCAAGGGGCTGCTGCCCTTTTCCACGGACTGGTTCATGACCTGGCTGTCCAACATCCATTCGTCGATGTTCTACAACATCTACCGTTTCATGGTGGTCCACGGCGGCTGCACGCGCATCAACGCCATCATCAAGAGCTACCGGCTGTACATCGAGCAGGTGCAGCAGCAGGGCGGCGAGCCGGTGCTGGACTTCACGCGGGCCTGGACGCTGGTGCGATTTTTCGACAGCGACATGCTGCAGCTGAGCACCTGCACGCGCTGCACGGGCCTGTTTGTCGCGCATGCCCACGACTCGCAGAGCAACTATGTGTGCGTGCTGTGCCGCCCGCCCTCGCGCGCCGGCAAGACCCGGCCCTCGGGCGCCAGGCGCGACGAGGCCGGCGACGGCGCCAGCAGCGGCAAGCCCGAGGGCAGCCCCCGCGCCGTCGCAGGCACGCCCGCGCTCTCGTCATCGCAGTGGCTGGCCAATGTGATGAACAGCTCGCGCACCGCCTGAGGGGCGGGGCTTTTTTACAGATCCGCAGGAGAACCCCATGCTCGTCATCATTGGCTACCTCGTCGTCGTGGCTTCCGTCTTTGGAGGCTACGCCATGATGGGCGGGCACTTCGGCGTGCTGTACCAGCCGCTGGAGCTGCTCATCATCGGCGGGGCCGCCGTGGGCGCCTTCGTCGCGGGCAATGACGGCCGCACCATACGCGCCACCCTCAAAGAGCTGCCCAAGCTGCTGCGCGCCTCGAAAAAGCACGACAAGGCGCTCTATATGGAACTGCTGGCCCTGCTCTACGTGCTGCTGTCCAAGGGCCGCAAGGACGGCATGATGGCGCTGGAGTCCGACATCGACGACCCGCAGAACAGCCCGATCTTCGCGCCCTACACGGTGATCCTGGCCGACGTCCGCGTGCTGGAGTTCCTGACCGACTACCTGCGCCTGATCGTGAGCGGCAACACCGACCCCTTCGAGATTGAGCAGTTGATGGAGCACGAACTCGAAACCTACAAGCACGAGGCGGAAGTCCCGGCGCACAGCCTGGCGCGCGTCGGCGACGCGCTGCCGGCCCTGGGCATCGTGGCGGCGGTACTGGGCGTGGTGCATGCGCTGGCCTCCGCCGACCTGCCGCCCGCCGAGATGGGCCAGCTGATCGCGCACGCCATGGTCGGCACCTTCCTGGGCATCCTGCTGGCCTACGGTTTCGTGTCGCCGCTGGCCACGCTGATCGAGCACAAGGTGGCGGAGTCGCTGAAGGCCTACCAGTGCGTCAAGGTCACGCTGATGGCCAGCCTCAACGGCTACGCGCCGCAGCTGGCGGTGGAGTTCGGCCGCAAGATCCTGTATTCGACCGAGCGGCCGTCCTTCATCGAGCTCGACGGGCACGTGCGTGAAGTCAAGGCGCGCTGAGGCGCGGGCTGACGCAAGCGATCAGAGCCGAACGGAACAGCCATGAGCGAGAGCGCGCGAAGAATCATCGTCATCCGGCGTCCCGTGAAGGCGGCCGCCCATCACGGCGGCGCCTGGAAGATCGCGTTCGCCGATTTCATGACGGCCATGTTCGCCTTCTTCCTGGTGCTGTGGATCCTGAGCATCTCCTCGCCCAAGCAGCTCGAGGGCATCGCGGACCAGTTCAAGATGCCGCTGAAGGTGGCCATCAGCGGCGGCAAAAAAAGCAGCAACAGCACCAACGTGATTCCCGGCGGCGGCAGCGACCCGTCCCACGCCGACGGCGAGTCCCGGCATGCCCAGAGCGAGAACGAAAGCAGCAAGGACCCGGACGACGGCCAGCGCCTGGAAGCGCTCAAGGAGCGGCTGGACGACATGATCGAGTCCAGCCCGGTGCTCAGGCAGTTCCGGCCGCAGCTGCTGATCGACATCACGCCCGAAGGCCTGCGCATCCAGATCGTCGACAGCAACAACCGGCCCATGTTCGACCGCTCCAGCGCCGTGGTGGTGGCCTATATGCGCAGCATCCTGCGCGAGATCGGCCCGGTGCTCAACGAGCAGCCCAACAAGCTCACGCTGTCCGGCCACACCGACGCCACCGTGTATTCGCAGGGCGACAAGTCCTACAGCAACTGGGAGCTGTCGGCCGACCGCGCCAACGCCTCGCGCCGCGAGCTGGTGGCCGGCGGCATGCAGGACGGGAAAATCCTGCGCGTCATGGGCGTCTCGTCCAGCGTGAACCTGAACACCGACGACCCCTATGCGGCCGTCAACCGGCGCATCAGCATCCTGGTGCTCAACAAGCGCGCCCAGGCCGACATCGAAAGCGGCAATGCCGCAACCGCCACCGCGCCCTACACGAAGACTACCCCGGCCGCCAAGACCACCAGCACCGCCAATACGACCAACGTGAACAACGCCGGCCCCGGCATCAAGCCGGTCAACACCGCGCGCGGCGCCGCCGCGCCGCCGCCGCTCAATCCGAACGCCGCTAAACCTGAAAGCCGGACATGACGAACAAAAAAACCATCCTGGTGGTTGACGACTCGGCCGTGATGCGCCACCTCAACTCGGCCGTGCTGGAAGAGGGCGGCTACCAGGTGCTGCTGGCCGGCGACGGCAAGGCCGCGCTCGAGCAACTGGTGAAAAAACCCGTGGACCTGGTGCTGACGGACTGGACCATGATTCCCATGGACGGCTGCGAGCTCACGCGCCAGCTGCGCGCACGGCCCGGCTCCGCCGATGTGCCCATCCTGGTGCTCAGCACCCTCAGCAACGACGCCAGCAAGGCCGACGCCCGCAAGGCCGGCGCCACCGGCTGGCTGTGCAAGCCCATAGAACCCGAAACACTGCTGGCCGTGGTGGGCAGCCTGATGAACCCGGCGAGCGCATGAGGCCCACGGCCGCGGCCCGACACGACAGTACCCAACAAGAGAAACCCTTCCCCTATGGACATCACCCAGTTCTACCAGACATTTTTTGAAGAAGCCGACGAGTTGCTGGCCGAGATGGAGCAGCTCTTCCTGGGCCTGGACCTGGACGCGCCCGACGGCGAACACCTCAACGCGGTGTTCCGTGCCGCGCACTCGATCAAGGGCGGCGCGGCCACCTTCGGTTTTGTCGCGCTGACCGACACCACCCACCTGCTGGAAAACCTGCTGGACCGGGCGCGCCACGGCGAGCTCAAACTCAATACCAAGATGATGGATGCCTTTCTGGAGACCAAGGACGTGTTGCAAAAACAATTGAGTGCATACAGGGCCGGCGCCGAGCCGGAACCTGACATGGTGGCCGCGATCTGCGCGGTGCTGCGCCAGCTCGCGCTGGAAGCCGGCGGCGAGCTGCCCGCGCCGCCCGTCGTGGCCGCGCCGGCGCCCGCGCCCGTGCAGGCCGCGCCCGAAGCCGCGCCCGCAGGCGCTGGAGAGCGGACCCTGAAGGTGCGCTTTTCCAAGGTCTCGGAGAACGACTGCAAGCTGCTCAGCGAAGAGCTGGCCAACCTGGGCCAGGTGACGGCGCAGACCCAGGAGGAGGGCAGCCTGACGATCTGGCTGAAGACCGGCTGCGAGGGCAGCGACGTCATCGCGGTCTGCTGCTTCATCATCGAGGCCGACCAGATCGACATCCGCGAAGAAGGCGCGCCTGCCGCGCAAGCGGCCCCCGCACCCGCGCCGGCGGCCAGCCAGCCTGCAGCTGTTGCGGCCGCGCCTGAGGCTGTGCCCGCTGCTGCGGCCGCAGCAGCTTCAAGCACGCCGGCCGCCGTGCAGAACAAGGAATCCAGTTCGATACGCGTCGACGTGGAAAAGGTCGACCAGATCATCAACCTGGTCGGTGAGCTGGTGATCACGCAGTCCATGCTGACGCAGACCGCATCGCTGCTGGACCCGGTGCTGCATGAGCGCCTGCTCAGCGGCATGGGCCACCTGGAGCGCAATGCGCGCGACCTGCAGGAATCCGTCATGTCCATCCGCATGATGCCCATGGACTATGTGTTCAGCCGTTTCCCGCGCCTGATCCGCGACCTGTCGGCCAAGCTCGGCAAGCAGGTCCAGCTGGTCACGGTCGGCAAGGAAACCGAACTCGACAAGAGCCTGATCGAGCGCATCATCGACCCCATCACCCACCTGGTGCGCAACAGCCTGGACCACGGCATCGAAGGCCCGGAGCGCCGCGCCTACGCCGGCAAGGACCCGGTCGGCCGCCTGACGCTGTCGGCCCAGCACCAGGGCGGCAGCATCGTGATCGAGGTCAAGGACGACGGCGGCGGCCTGGTCCGCGAGAAGATCCTGGCCAAGGCCCTGCAGCAGGGCATGCCCGTCAGCGAAAGCATGCCGGACGACGAGGTCTGGCAGCTGATCTTCGCGCCCGGCTTTTCCACGGCCGAAGCCGTCACCGACGTGTCCGGCCGCGGCGTCGGCATGGACGTGGTCAAGCGCAACATCCATGAGATGGGCGGCCATGTGGAGATCGCCTCGGTGCAGGGCAAGGGCACGACCATACGCATCGTGCTGCCGCTGACGCTGGCCATCCTCAACGGCATGTCCGTCAAGGTCGGCGAGGAGGTCTACATCCTGCCGCTGAACTACGTCATCGAATCGCTGCAGCCCATGGAAAAGGACGTGCACTCGATCACCGCCGACGAGCATGTCATGCACGTGCGCGGCGAGTACCTGGCCCTGCTGGAGCTGCACAAGCTCTTCGACGTGGCCGACGCGGTGAGCGCGCCCACGCAGGGCATCGCCGTCATCGTGCAGGCCGAGGGCACGCGTTTCGCGCTGCTGGTCGACCAGCTCGTGGGCCAGCACCAGGTGGTGGTCAAGAACCTGGAAACCAACTACCGCAAGGTGCCGGGCATTTCCGGCGCGACCATCCTGGGCGACGGCAACGTCGCGCTCATCATCGACGTGGCGGCCGTGCAGCGCGCCAACCGCGAGAAGGCGGCCCAGCGCAGCCCGGGCCGGCCGGCGCTGGCAGCGGCCGCGGCGGCAGCCGCATCGCGTGCGCTTGAGGTGGCGATGGCGGCTTGATCCCGCGCCCGGCCGTCAGATATCGCCGCGGGGGTTCCACCCGATCCCGGTCCGCGCAAGGGCTGCATCCGTGGGCGAGATGGCTTCAAGCACCGGCAATAGCGCATTGAACGACTCCCGGCAAAGATCCTTGCGGTACATCTCGTCATCCACCTGGCTGTACCCGCAATATTTGATCAGCCGCTTGAGCGCGGGACCCGCATCGGCGGGAAAGTGGCGTGCCCGTACTTCGAATTCGTCGCGCAGGATTTGATGGTGTTTGCGTATCAGTGCCTGGTTGGACAGTGCAAGGGTCATCAAGACGATATGGCTGAGGGCGGACTCGGGTTCGTTTGACAGCAGCCGTTCCAGAAACCCCTGGAACTGCTCGTCAATCGTGTGCAGAAGGGGGTGTCCAGGGCTTGCCGCGATGCGCCGGTTCCGGAAGGACATGATTTTTTCTTCCAGTATGGACAAGGACTCGCAGGCATCACGGATGGCCCTTTCAAGGTCCCATTCCCGGTCCTTCGCCCGTGGCTCGCCGAGCCTGCGGATAACGCAAGTCTTGAACAATTCGTGCGCTTCGGCCACCAACGGGGAAAAGCTGTCCCCGTAAAACACCACCTGGGCAAGCAGGCGCAACTGCCTGTCCTGTGCGGCGGGTTCCAGGCTTTTGATGACCGCCAGGCATTCCCGCGGAATTTTTTGCCAATAGCCCTCCTTTGGGTCGCCGTACCGAAAGAGGCTGTCCATCGCCCGAAGGGAACTCTTTGTATCAGCCGGGGAGGTGTTGAACGTCCAGTCCGCCAGAAGCCAACAAGACGCGTCCATCACTTTTTCCATGGCGATGGCGGCAGGCTGGTCCAGCCTTTTGAGCTGAAATGACGAGTAGAGGATGGACTCCCGGAGCATGTCGACGGCGAACCCGGGACGATGAGGTCTGAGTGTTACCGCCAGCTGATACGCCAGTTCGGGAGTCTCATGCAGATGCAGCGACATGAGAATTTCCGGGGGACGGGCCGGCGTCTGGTTCCAATGCTCGTCGATCAGGCGTACGGCAGCCGCCATGTCCTCGTGCGCGATCTCCAGCAACAGCGGCCATGCCTGCTTGCGCAAGTTGGGCTCGTTCGGTCCACGTTGCAATCCGGTGGGTCCGTATGTGCGCTGAACGGATCTTTGCAGCGCGTCGAAGCGCCTTGATGCGCTCACGCGAGGGCTTGCGACGGACCGGCTGGTCATGGCGTCCAGCTTGTTCTCCAAAGCGCGCTGCCCAACGAAGCCCACATCAAGCGGCAAAATGCGAAAGAAATTGATGACGCCGAGCAATACGTCCTCATCGCCTTCATTGACAACCGAATGCATGCGATTGATGAAATCCGACTGGAAGCGCTGGCTGCTCCATCGCTCTACCTCGTAGACCGCTCCTGAGAGCTTCGCAAGTAACCGTACGATCAAACCGGGCTTCTGGTTCGCCCAGGGAAAGTGACGGTGGTAGAACACCGCCAAGAAACTCTGTTTGACGATGTTGGGTTCCCCCGATATCTCAAACCGGTGCGACTCATACCAATGCGCCAGCTCGATCAGGCACTGCTGTTCGGCAGGCGTGCAGAGCAGAAACAGCTTGTCTCGCCGCTCCATCAACGAGCGGCGGTCGTTTTCATTCAGTTTGTGGCCGGGCAGGAAGGCTGTCTTGGGAAGCATCGACAAGGTCATAGGAAAAATACGTGGCGTGGCGGCCTGATTACAGCGTCACGGTAAAACAGGTGCTGCGCCCCGGCTCGCTGCGCACGGCGATCTTGCCGCCGTGCAGCTCGACCGAGTTCTTCACGATGGCCAGGCCCAGGCCGGTGCCCGGGATGTCGCCGACATTGCTGGCGCGGTGGAAGGATTCGAACAGGTGCGGCATTTCCTCGGGCGGTATGCCTATGCCCTGGTCCTCGACCTCGAAGACCGTGGCGCCGTCCTGCAGCGAGATGCGCAGGGCCACCTCGCCGCCGTTGGGGGAGTACTTGATGGCGTTGGACAGCAGGTTGCCCAGGATGTGGCGCAGCAGCTTGGCATCGAACAGGCCCTGCGGCGGCGAGGGCGGGAAGCGGGTGACGACCTTGCAGTCCGACTTGGGCTGCAGCAGGCGCGCCTCCTCGACGATGGCATGGCACAGCGCGAGCAGGTCGGTCGGGCCGGGGCGGAACTCCAGCATCTGGGCGTCGACCTGGCCTATCAGCAGCACGCGGTCCAGCATGCGCGCCATGCGCTGCACGCCGGCGCCTATGCTCTCGAGGATCTCCACCTTTTCGTCCGGCGGCATGCGGTCGCTGTAGTCCCTGAGCAGCTCGGCGGCCGACAGGATGGCCGCCAGCGGCGTGCGGAACTCATGGCTGGTCATGGAGACGAAGCGCGAGCGCAGGTCGTTGAGCTCTTTCTCGCGCTCCAGCGCCGCGCGTATATTGTCCTCGGCCTTGCGCCGCTCGGTGATGTCCAGCAGCGTCCAGATCACGCCGGCGTCGGGGTTGCGGTCGCTCACGCAGCGGCCCGCCAGCTGCACCCACAGCGTCTCGCCGTTGCGGCGCCAGAATTTACGCTCGTCGATGTAGACGCCGTCGCGCACCAGCTTGGCCCGGGTCTCCTTGCCGTCCGATTCGTAGGTCGCGTCGTCGTCGTAGAGCAGGCGCGACGACTTGCCGACCAGTTCCTCGCGTGAATAGCCGGTCATCTCCTGGTACTTGTCGTTGACCCACTGGATGCGCCGGTCCACGTTGAAGCTGATGCCCACCAGCGCGCTGTTGAAGATCGCCTCGCGCTCGGAGGAGGTCCGCGCGAGCGCCGCCTCGAGCTCCTTGCGCGGCGTGATGTCCATCACCGCCCAGACGCTGCCCTGGGTCTTGTCGAGCAGGCTGACCGCCTTGCCCGAGGCCGTCACCCAGAACAGGCTGCCGTCCAGCCTGCGCATCTGCAGGTCGCCCTGGTAGGCGCGCCCCTCGTTCATGCAGGCGGTGATGTCTTCGGCGACGCGCAAGTAGTCTTGTTGCGACGGGAAAAGCGTGCTCCAGTCGCGCGGCGCCGGCGTGGCGGCCGAGACGCCGAACATCCTGGCCATGGCCTGGTTGGACCAGCGAAAGACGCCCTCGTGCGTGAGGAAGGCGATGCCGACCAGGGAGTTCTCCAGGATGGTCTCGCGCTCCTCCAGGGTGTCGCGCAGTTTTTCCTCGAGCTTGCGGCGCTGGCTGATGTCGGAGAAAAAAGTCAGGATGCCCTGCTCGCCGTCCCAGGGGACCACAGTGACGCTGATGCCTATCCAGCGGATCTCGCCGCTGGGCAGCAGCAGGCGCAGCTCGTAGCGGCTGGGCACGTCCTCGCCGGCCAGGCGCCTGCGCTGGCGGTCCAGCACCAGTGCGTGGTCGTCAGGGTGGATGCGGTGCAGGAAGCCGATCTGCTGCATTTCCTCCAGGCCGATGCCGGCGATCTGCGCGGCGCGTTCATTGGCGTAGGCGATGCGCTCGTCCTTCACGACGATCATGCCCTCGTCCACGTGCTCGATCACCGCGCGGTAGCGCTCGGTGGAGCGGCGCACGGTGTCGGCCAGGGCGCGGCTTTGCGTGATGTCGGAGAAAAATGTCAGCGAGGCCGTGTCCCCATCCCAGGGAATGACGCTGCTGCCCACCGAAAGCCAGCGCGGCTCGCGCCCGGGGTGCAGCAGGCGCATCTCCGAACGACCGGCGTCGTGTGCTGCTGCGGCCAGCCGGTCGTCGGGATGCAGGCGATGGAAAAATCCCTGCTGCATGACTTCGTCGTAGGGAATGGCCAGGATGGCGGCGGCGCGCTGGTTGGCGAACACCACCGTGCCGCGCTGCAGGACCACCACGCCGTCGTTCACATGCTCGATGACGGCGCGGTAGCGCTCCTGCGACAGGCGCGCGGCCTGCTCGGCGGCCTTGCGCCGGGAGATGTCGCGGATGAAGGCGCCGAAGCCTATCCCGCCACCGGATGGGTCCGCCGGCACCGTGAAGATGGACAGCTCGACGGGCAGCAGGGCGCCGCTTTTGTGCAGCGCCTCCACCTCCAGCAGCCGTTCAATCGTCCTGGCCCTGCCGGTCTTGAGGAAGGCCGCCAGCCCGGCCTCGTGGGCGGCGCGGTGCGCGTGCGGCACGATCAGCTCGCACATGCGCTGGCCCACGGCCTCGGCCTCGCTCCAGCCCAGCATGTGTTCGGCGCTGGCGTTCCAGCTCGTGATGACACCGCCGGCGTTCATCTCGAGCACGGCGTCGCGCGCCGACCCGAGCAGCGACACCAGGTGCCGCTGCTGTGTTTCCAGCGCGCGTATGGTGTCGCGCAACTGCGCTTCGGTGCCGGGGGCTTCCGATGCCGGAGGGGAGGAGGGCGGCTCTCCGGTGTGCCGGAAGGGTGTGGGCATGAATCGTGGCGGGTGTGCGGCCTGCGCCGCGGCAGGCCATGGGAGTGATGGAACCTCGGGCATTCTCTGCGATGCGCAGGGCATCGGTCAATCGGAAAACCGGATTCGTGGCGCTTCACGCGAAGGCGGCGGGCGGCCGTGCCCGAAGCCGAAAAATGTCGGTCCACGCCGACAGGGCAGAGCGCTGATTCCGTTGGATTTTTTAAATTCCGGCGCGGCGGGTGTCGGCCAGCACCGACAGCAGGAGGCCGGCGAAAAAGCCGATGCCGTTGATTTCATTGATGAATTTCGGTGGCATGCAAATTGGGTACAGAAGGCCAACTCAATTTGCACGGTAGAACAAAAATGGCCAAGAAGAAGAATGTGTTTCGACGGATCGCAGTGCCCGGCCTGCTGGGCAGTCTGTTGCTATGCCAGGAGCACGCGCAGGCCCAGCAGGACAGCCAGGTGCAGCTGGAGCCGAACGACCAGGTCATACGCGCCTGGCAGCAGAACAACCTCGGCGGGGCCGGCCCGTCGCTCACGCGCGAAGAGGACGGCGGCACCCGGCTTGAGTGGAAGGGCGGCCTGACGGTCGACACCTATAGCAACGACGTCTCTTCTGCCAGCGGCAACCTCAACACGCCTTTGCGCAGCGGCGCTTTTTTCAAGAACAGCTACAGCAGCGACCTTCGCGCCACCCACAGGGACAACACCGTCGATTATTTCCAGCTGGGCGCCAGCGGCAGCAACGACCTCTCGGTGCTGAGCCAGAACCGCTACCAGATCAACAACATGCAACTGGGCCGCGCCGGCGAGGGTTACATGCTGGCCCTGGGCGACGTCACGCCGAATTTCTCCAGCCTGAGTTCCGCGCTGGGCGTACGCGGCCTGTACGGGCAGCGGCAGTTCGGCGAGGTAACCGCCTACGGCTTCACCGGCATGGTGGCCGAGAGCTGGGAAACCCTGGGCAACAAGGTGCCGCGCACCCAGTACCTGAAAGACGTGCACGGCCTCAAGCTTGAAAAAGCCTTCGGCACATCGCTGAAAACCTATGTCACCAGCCAGAGCTCGTCCGACCGCGAACCGACGACGCTGATGTCGCAGCCCCTGGCCACGCTGCGCGGCAAGACGCGTTCCTTCAGCGGCGGCTTTCAATACCAGGCCGAGCAGTTCACGCTGGCCGGCGAAACCGCCGGCAGCCGTTATGAGGACGGCGGCAACTCGGACCGCCCGGGCCGCGCCACCATCGTCGACGCGAGCTGGCGCGGCGAAGGCTACGGCTTTCGCGGCGGCTACCACGACATTTCCAACGGCTTCACCTCGCTGTCGCTGCAGGCGCAACCGGGCGTGCGCGAGGCCTATGCCGGCGCCGACTGGACGGTGGCGCCGTGGATCTCGCTGGCCAGCGACGTGCGCAAGTCCCGGCTCACGACGCTGGCCTTCGCCGGCTTCAACTCGACCTACGTCGACTCGGAATCCGTGGCGGCGCGCGCCAACATCAACTTCGGGCCGGACTACCCGGGCTGGGCGCTGGCCTTGCAGCAGGCCGAATCGCGCGGCCTCAATTCCGCCATGCAGGCCTCGCGGAACCGGGAGTTTTCGTCGACGCTCAACTATGCGACCCCCACCTGGAACGCCGGCGTCGGCATCGGCTGGGGCAAGGTGACCAGCGAGGTGTGGCCGGCCAGCGATTCGCTCAACGACAACTGGGCCTTCAACCTGGGGCACACCTTTTCGGATGCGCGGCCCGACCTGGCGCCGACCTGGAGCCTGGGCGTGAACCTCACGGCGGGCGCGCAGAAGCAGCGCCTGCTGGCCGGCGGGCAGACCAGCAACACCAATTACACCTTCACCCTGAGCGGCCAGCGCGCCGGCTGGGGCAGCGTCAACCTGCTGGTGATGAGCGGGCGCACCACCCAGCTCTACGGCGGGCCCAGCCTGCGGCTGGAGGGCTACCAGCTGGAGGCGGTTTACGCCATCTCCGAGAAGTGCTCGCTCAAGGCCTATGCGCGCAGCAGCCACCGCAACATCGACGACCCGGTGCTGGCCGCGAAAGAACGCGTCGCCGGCCTGCAACTCACCGTCAGTTTTTAAAGGGCCCATGATGAAAAAAATACTCCCGCTGCTGTGCCTGCTGGCCATGGCCTTCTCGCTGGCCGCGCCGGCGCCGGGCTCGCCGGGCG